>CAKUHX010000045.1 GCA_934659475.1 uncultured Oscillospiraceae bacterium | reverse complement strand
GGTCTTTTTTCCGTAAACTAAAAAGAGGTTGGTATCAAAATATGATACCAACCTCTTCAATAAAAAGTTTCAAATTTTTAGGAAAGATGAGCGATAAAAATATTTGAGAGTGGAAAGCCAACTATAAAGCGGGCCAAATCAGCCAAGAATTGAGTTCAAATCCTTCCTGACACTCTTAAATGCCCTTGTGTATCTATAAAACACGCTTTGAAAAAACGGGGCATAAAACGCCGAAGCCCCTGATTTCTCAGGGGTTTCAGGCGAGTGTATCTATTTTAGTCACTCAAGATGTGATGCGTGACCAATTTAGATACATGCTGAAAATAGGGAAAATTGAGCGGTGATACAGCGAAATCTGGGTTTTATTACGCCGATGTAAAGTGCCAAATAGCATTTGCTGCATAAAAATCTGTCAAGAGCAAATCGTTCTTGGAAGTAAAATCCAGCTTTATTTCATTCTTTACTTGACGGGGTACATCTCACTTTCTGAGTAAAGAGGAAAACGCCAAATCGGAAGCGTCAGCCCTGCTCCACCGCATGGAGAAAGTCGGAGAACGCCTGGTTGAACTCATCGGGCAGCTCACAGAAGAAGGCGTGGGCCGCGTCGAACAGGCGCATCTGGCCCTTGGGTGCCAGAGATGACTCATGTTCCGCGCGCAGCTTGTTGCTGGCGGGGGTCATGATCATAACGGGAACCTGGAGAGAGGCCAGAACCTGAGAGGTCTCGGTCATCATGTAGTCGTAATAGATGGCGTAGGTACTCCACACAGGGGCCTTAAGCCCCTCGCGGGTAAAGACGGCGATCTCCTCCAGGTTGCCGTCCTTGTCCTTGAACCAGCCCTCGGCGTTGCGGCGGGCGCTGCCGGCGGGGTCGTCCATGAGCTTGCGGAATTTGTCCGCCAGCCCCTCCATGTTATAGCCGGACAGCACATGAGCGTTCCAGGGCTCGGTGGAGAAGGGGGAGCAAGAGCCGTCCAGCAGCACCACACCCAGCAGGTCGTCCTGTCCGAACATCTCGATGTAGCGCAGGACAATGGTGACGGAGAGGGACCAGCCGCACAGGACGAACTTTCCGATGTTCAGGTGCCGAAGCAGGTTGTGGACATCGGTGGCGTACTGATCCACGGAGTGGCCCTGAAGGCACTTGCTGGAGTAGCCGAAGCCACGGTAATCGGCGGTGATGACCTTGAAGGACTTTGCCAGCTCGGGGACGTTCTTGTAAAACACCTTGCTGGACAGGAACACGCCGTGGAGGAGAACTACGGGAGTTCCCTCGCCATTGACCTCGTAAAAAATATGGGCACCGTCAGGTGTGCGGAAGAAGTTGTCTTTGGTGGGCATAGGGTACCGTCCTTTCTGTTTGATAAAAGTAAAGTATACGGGAACGCGCCGTAGCTCCCACCCCTGGCAGAGGGTGGGAGTTGTGGCTGAGATAAATGTGATAAAAAGGAGTGGTAAGCGGGTTACTTCTTGGCGGTCTGGTTTTCGATCTGTCCGGTGGGCAACTCGCGGAACAGATCGGAGGGCTTTCCGGCCCGGAGCAGATAGCTGTCGGTGGAGTGCCCCAGCAGCTCGACCACCCGGCGGCTGATGTCCATGGCCTTATCCAGGTCGATGCCGGTCTTGACGCCCATCTGGTCGCACATGTTCCGCACGTCCTCGGTTGTGACGTTGCCGGCGGCACCGGGAACGAAGGGGCAGCCGCCCACACCGGCGAAGCTGGAGTCGAACTGGGTGAACCCGGCCTCCATCGCGGACAGGATGTTAGCAATGCCCAGACCGCGGGTGTTGTGGAAGTGCAGCCACCAGGACACCTGAGGGAAGCTGTCCTGCATGTCGGAGCACATAGTATACACTTGGGTAGGGAAGGCTACACCGGCGGCATCGGACAGGCTGATTTCCGTTACGCCCACATCTAGGTAGGCCTTGACGATGTCCTTCACGTCAGAGGCGGGGATCTCCTTGTCCCAGGGGGAGCCGAAGGGCATGGAGATGGAGCCGGAGATGCCAATGTTGGCCTGCCGGGCTTTATCCACGCACTCGGCGAACTTGGAAACCGTCTGGGCGGGGGTGCGGTTCAAATTGGCCAGGTTATGGGAGACGCTGGCGGAGACGTTCAGCTTCACCTTGGTGCAGCCGCAGGCCACGGCGCGCTCCACGCCCTTCAGGTTGGCAATCAGAGCGCGGTACTCCACGCCCTCCTTGCGGTGAATCTTGGTAAATGTCTCGTCGGTGTTGGCCATCTGAGGCACAGCTGCGGGTTTCATAAAGGAGCCGACCTCAATCACGGGGAACCCGGCGTCAGACATGGCGTCGATCAGTTCGACCTTTTCGTCTACGGACAAACAGGTTTTCTCGTTCTGCAGACCGTCGCGGGTTCCGACTTCACACAGACGGATGCTGTCGACCAGTTTCAGTTTTTCAGGCATGATAATATCTACCTTTCGTACTTTCTTTATTTTTGATGTATGTCTGGTTCCGCCGCAGCTGTGAAGTGTACCTTTTTGTCCCTGTAAGTAAAAGAGCAGCAGATAAAGCTTTTGCCTCCTTGGAGAGGTAGGCATCTAGAACAAACTCCTGCTGACCACCTGCGCCGCTAATCTGCTGGAAACCGCTACTCTCTTCGCTGACCTGGCCATACAGATCCACCGCCACCTCCCCTCAGATAGAGGCGAAGTTGTTAATGGCGGCGATGTGCGGATGTCATTGGCATAGTCGATGGGGGTGGCCACGCAGTCGCGGTCGTTGTCCAAAAAGTCGCATGCCTTTTGGAGCCGGCGGTAAAGGAATAGCCCTGGCAGCCTTTTGTCGATGTTCTTATACCGACCGAGGCAGCTTCACAAAGGCGTCCCATACATTTTTCTGTTGACGCCGAAGCCCTTCAGATTGCTTTGGCAATCTGATTTTCTACAGTATTGGACATGGTACCGGTGCCCTCTCCGCCACGGAGATATTCCACTACACGACGGGAGGCAACCTCACCCACATCAGTGGAGGTCTTGACCAGCGCCTCTATCATAAGGGAATCGTTCTCTACAATCAGATTCACGTCCCAGATATTGACGCATTCCTTCATGTCGACCAGACAGCGGAGGGAGGATTGCGGTTGACCTCTGTGGTTGATTACCCGGCGGCTGTTTTCCTCAACTTCCGCCATATGGCTGCGGCAGGGGCCAGCCTCTTCCCAACCAACTCGGAGATTACCGTGAAAAAGGCCGGCAGATGCGATAGGACTAGATGACTTTCTCTTCCTTCAGCTTGGCCAGTTGCTCGTCGGTCAAACCCAGGCGTGTCTTATAGATGTCCTCGTTGGAGGAGCCCAGCTTGGGCCCGGCCCACTTGACCTCGCCCGGGGTCTCGGTCAGGACGGGGAACACGCCGGGCATCTTGATAGAACCGAACTCCTCACAGGGGACCTCCAGAATGTCATTGCGGGCGGCGTACTGGGGATCATCGAAGATATCCTGCATGTTGTAGACCTTGCTGATGGGGACGCCGGCCTCGTCGCAGCGGGCCTTGACCTCGTCAAAGGTCTGAGAGGAGAACCACTCGGTGACCGCGTCCATGATGGGGTTGGGATCAGCCAGACGGTCCTTGGCGGTGGCGTACTTGGGCAGCCACTCCTCCCGCTTGTCCATGGCGTCGCACAGGTGGTCGAACACGGGGTTGGTGCTGCAAACCATGATGGCGTAAGCACCGTCCTTGGTACGGAAGGTGCCGATGGGGCAGGACACGCCCTTGGACATGGGGCTGCGGCCGTGGACACGCTTAAGAATATCCAGCTCGGCCACAAAGCTCTCCTCCATGCGGAAGATGCCCTCGTACAGGCTGACGTCTACCTCCTGGGCCTTGCCCTTCAGCGCATCCCGGTGATAGAGGGCCAGCAAGGTGCCGATCACCGCGTTCAGACCAGCCACGTAGTCGGCCAGCGCGAAGGGGGGGCTGACGGGGGGGCGATCCTCATAGCCCTGCATATAGGTCATGCCGGAGAACGCCTGCAGGGGGGTGCCCAGACCGGCCAGATGGCGGTAGGGGCCGGTCTGGCCATAGCCGGTCACATGGGTGACGATGATGTTGGGGTTGACCTTTCGCATTTCCTCAATGCCGATGCCCCACTTGTCCAGGGTACCGGTCTTGAAGTTCTCAAAGACCACGTCGCTCTGGGCCACCAGCTGGAGAAACAGCTTCTTGCCCTCCTCGTGGTGGAAATCCAAGGTGATGCTCTTCTTGTTTCGCCCCATAGAGGGCCAGCGGATGCTGACGCCGTCCTTCAGGGGGCCCATAGCGCGGAAGGAATCGCCCCGGCCGGGCATCTCGATTTTGATCACTTCGGCGCCAAAGTCGGCCAGGATGCCGGCGCCCCAGGGACCGGCGATCACGGTGGCAATATCCAGGACCTTAACGCCCTCCAAAGCAGCTCTTGCCATATTCATATCCTCCTTAACAAATCATTGACGATGGTTTTATTTTATCAGTACGTCCGAATATTCCGGTGCCGTAGAAACGGCCGCCGTTCTGATTTTGTTATAGCACGAATAAGTTTCATCCTCAAGTTTATATTTAGTTTATTAAACAAACTTTTAAGTGAATATTTTAGTGGGACGATAACAAGATGACAGGGATAGCCTCCCCTGCGGCCGACAGGGAAGGCTATCCCGAGAGAGGGGTTCCTTTTTAAGCGGATCAGGCCTCTTTCTTGCGGGCCTTAAGCATAAGAGGCCGGAAGATGAGGAAGCCGATGGCGACGGGGATGACGAACTGAACGATGCCGGCGATGTAAACAGGCATATCGTTGCCCACAGCGACCAGAGGAGGCACCAGAGAGGTGAAGAAGGCGGTCCAGAAGAAAATACCGGAGTAAACGCCGTGGGCCTCGGGGGAGCAGGCCTCGCCGTTGGGGTCAACAGCGCGAACCAGAGCCATGCCGGTGGGGGTGGCGCCGGTGGACTGACCGATGATCATCAGGGCCTTCTCGAACCACTGCTCCTTACAGGTCATCTTGGCCATGAACAAGGGCCAGATGCAGGTGAGGACGCAGATGATGACGGACATAATTACGATGGGGACGATGTTGTTGACCAGAACGGTCAGGTTCAGAGTAGCCATGGAGCCCAGCAGCAGGATCTCCAGCGCCACGCCGGACAGCTGGTTGACGGTTTTCTTGTCCACATACTTGTCCATCTTGACCAGCTTGAAGAAGTACCAGCCCACCAGGCCGCCCAGAGTGTCCCACGCCAGCTTAGAAACTCCGGACAAGACAGGAATAAAGTGGACAAACAATTCGCCGATGCGCTCGCCGATCCACATGGAGGCCAGAATGAAGGCCAACTGCAGGGCGATGGCGTTGACGCTGTTGGAGGTGGTCTTCTGGGTGCCGATGCTCTTCTGCTCAGACTCGGGCAGAACGCCGCCGTAGTACCAGTCGGGCTTCTTGTCAACTTCCTTGACGAAGGTGGCCCAGCCGCGGCGCACGCCGATGTTCACCACCAGCATGCCCATGGTCATGGCGGCGATGATGCCGAAGGTGGCCAGCACGATGCCCAGGTCGGTGTAGTCAGCCAGACCGGTAGCCTCCTGGAACACGCCGCCGGCAGCGGCAGCGGTGCCGTGGCCGCCGTAGAAGGCCTGAACGGCCAGGAAGCCCCAGCCTTCGGGCAGAGAGGGCCAGATCTTACACATCACGACGCCCAGGCCCAGGCCCAGAGCCATCTGCCAGCCGTACACGCTGTGCACGACCATCATGTAGTCGCCGTAGGACTCCAGCTTATTCCGGCTGATGTCGGTGCCGAAGACCAGGGCGCACATGATAAAGCGGATCATGGCACCGGAGTAGCCAGAAAAGCTCTCGGGTACAGCCACCAGATTCAGACACTGGGGACCTAGAGCCAGCAGCAGCAGGCCGCCGATGATGGAGGAGGCCAGGAAGATCTTCTGCAGGGGTTTGACGATTTGACGGATCACCATACCCAGAAGCAGGAATACGCCCAGTACCGTCAAATCGGTCAGAATCGCGCTCATTGATTTTCTCTCCTTTTACTTGTTTATATTATTTGCCGCATTGCCGCAGCAAATGAATACACGGGTGAATCTTATTCGCCGACGCTCTTCAGGTCGTCGCACAGGCCCTTATAAGCCTTATACAGCATGGCGGTGGGCAGGTCGGTGTGGTAGTGGGACACGCCCTTGTAGCCCTTGAAGCGCTCGGCGTCCTTGCCGTCCACCACCTGAACGGAGCAGCTCTTTCCATACTTCTCGCACAGGTTGGCGGCGTCCAGAACGGCCTGCATCACCAGGGGGTGGAACACCTGGCCGGGCACGCCCAGGGCACAGGACAGATCCACGTTGCCCACGGAGATGGTGTCCAGACCGGGAGTAGCAATGATCTCTTCCAAATTTTTCACGCCCTCAACGCCCTCGACGATGACGGAGACCACGACCTGGCGGTTGGCTTCGGCGTAGCAGTTTTCACGGTTGGTGCCGTAGTCGTTGCAGCGGACAAAGGGGCAGCTGCCGCGGATGCCCTCGGGCGGGTACTTGCAGTAGGACACAGCCAGAGCAGCCTCCTCCGCGCTGGAGACGCCGGGGATCTTGATGGCGGAAGCGCCCATATCCAGGGCCTTCTTGATCATGCCCTCGTCCAGGCCGGGCACACGCACCATGGTGGCCATGCCGCAGGCCTCGGCGGTGCGGATCAGGTGCATCACCTCGGTGAGGGTGAGCTGTTCATGCTCCAGATCGAAGATCACGAAGTCGACGCCAGCCAGCTTCATGGCCTCCAGTCCGTTGTCATCGGGGGACATCATGTAGGTGCCGATGAAGCGGTGACCGGAATTCAGCAGATCCCGGAAGGTTACTTTCATTGGATTTCCCCTTTCTTTTTCCTCCGTTTTCCTGAAAAACGGGCCGCGGCAGCGCACGGTGAAATTCACCAAATCGCGCCGCCTGTTTTGTCTGGTCGTAGTATATCTCGTTGGTACTACTCCTGTAAAACACATAATTCGGATAGGCATACAACCGCACAACTGTGACTGACGGGCGATCCAGGACGGGACAAGGGCTGCGGGGCACAGACAGGAAAAAGCTCCGTCCCTCAAAAAGAGAAACGGAGCTTTCGAAAAGGGGGAAAGAGAGAGTGGAGAATGGAATCAGCCGAAGGGCCAACTGCCGCCGAAGGGCCACTGGCTGTAGCCGCTCTGGCCCTGCTGCTGCTGAGACTGCTGGGTCTGCTGCTGGTCGTTGGCCTCGGTCTGGGCGTTCTTTTCGTCGAAGGTGATGGTCAGCTTGAGCTCCTTCTGGCTGCGGATGACCGTCAGGGTGGCGGTGTCCCCGGCCTTGTAGCCGGTGGACAGGGCGGCGGTCAGGGCGGAGGGGGAGTCGATGGCGGTGCCATCGATGGCGGTGATCACATCGTTGACCTGCAGGCCGGCCTTCTGGGCGCAGGAGCCGTCGGCCACATAGCTGACGGCGGCCCCGGCGGGGATACCGTAGCGCTGGGCCTCGGAGGACACGGAGTCGACCTGAACGCCCATGTAGGGCTTGCCGGTGACATAGCCGTGCTCAATGAGGTCGGCGATGATCTCCTTCACGTCATTGATGGGAAGGGCGAAGCCCAGACCCTCGGCGGACACGCCGGAGGTGGACTGGGTGTACTTGGCGGAGACGATGCCCACCACGCTGCCGTACTGGTCAAACAGGGGGCCGCCGGAGTTGCCGGGGTTGATGGCGCAGTTGGTCTGAAGCACGTTCAGGGTGACGGACTCGGTCCGACCGTTGGCGTTGGTGCTGCTGGTGGTGATCAGCCGGTCAAGGGCGGAGACGATGCCGTCGGTCAGGGTATAGGTCAGCTCGCCCAGGGGGTTGCCGATGGCGTACACCGGCTCGCCCACCACCAGCTTGCCGCTGTCGCCCAGAGTGACGGGGGTCAGGCCGGCGGCCTCGATCTTCAGCACGGCCACGTCGTTGTCCTGCTCGCCCCCCACCAGCTTGGCGGTGTACTTGTCGCCGTTGGCGAAGGAGACCTCAACGGTGACGGAGGAGTCCTTGGCGGCGTCCTCGATCACGTGGTAGTTGGTGACGATGTAGCCATCCTGGGTCAGCACGAAGCCGGAGCCGGAGGCGGCGGAGGTGGTGGTCTGTCCGAAGATGTTCACCGAGGTGGTGGACACGGTGATGCCCACGCAGGAGCCCAGGTTGGCGGCGTACAACTCAGCACCGGTCATGGCCTGGCCGTTCTTGCTGTTCACCACGGTCTGCACCTGGGGGCGGTCCAGCTCCTGCACCACCGTGGTGTCCCCGCTGTTGGTGCGGCTGTTATACAGGGCCGCACCGCCGATGCCGGCGCCGCCGCCCACCAGGGCGCACACCAGTACCAGAGCGATGGCCTTGCGCCAGCCGCCCTTCTTCCGGGGGGGCTGCTCCGGGCCAACGGGGCCGCCGGAGGTGGGGATGGGGTTTTGATAGCCGTAGCCGTTCTGGGGGCCGGGGTCCTGCTGATAATATCTGTATTCGTTCTGATCTGTCATATTGGATCACTCCTTGATGAGACGGCGCGCCGCAGGTGCGCCCCTCTTGCTTACAATGGTGATGATACCCGGAAAATATGAAAAAAGCGTGACGAAAAGAGGGTTCTTTTTTTAACATTTCCCGAATAGTTTGAAAACAGCGCCTTTCGCTTTCAGCGAAAGGCGCTGTTTTTATGAAGGCTCGTTTTGGGACCCCGCCAGAATGGCGGCGATGTCGTCCGCGGCGGTGCTCAGGTCCCGGCGCACGCCGGAGAACAGGCCGATCTGGGCCAGATTCTGACACACCAGCACCAGAATGGGGGCCAGGATCATCCCCCACACCCCGGCCAGACGCATCCCCACATAGATGCTGACCAGAGAGAGGATGGGGGACAGCCCCGTCTGATCCCCCACGAACTTGGGCTCCATCACCCGGCGGAACATGGCGATGACCCCCCAGATGGCCATCATGCGGATGGCGGCGGGGTAGTCCCCCAGGAACAGGGCGATCACCGCCCAGGGCACCATCACCGTGCCGGAACCCACGATGGGGATGAAGTCCAGCACCGACAGCCCCAGAGCCAGCAGCAGGGCGTAGCTCTGTCGGGTGACCACAAAGCCCACGGCCAGAATGGCGAACACACCCACAGACAGCAGCAGCTCCGCCCGCAGATAGCCGCCGAAGGCGGCCAGAGCGGTGGTGCGGACCTGTCCGCAGAAGCGGCGCAGCCGGGGGTCCATGGAGGCGATGACCCGCTGGCGCAGATCGGGCCAGTCCGCCGTCAGGAAATAGGTGGCCATGAAGAAGAACACCAGCGCCACCACGAAATAGGACAGGGCGGCGGCCTTTGCCCCGGCGAAGGAGGCCAGATCCCCCATCTGGGGCAGGGTGGTGGGCACCAGCCCGATGAGCCAGTCCAGAAGGCTCTTCTCCGGCTTGGCCAGCTCAACGGGCAGCATGGCGGCCAGCCGCTCCAGCAGGGCGTCCAGATTCTGCACCTGTTCCATGGCCGCGGCCAGCAGAGCGTCCCAGTTGTTCACAAGGCTCACCGCCTCGGACACCAGCATCTGCCCCAGCCAGAACAGCACGCCGCCGGCCACCCCCAGCACGAGCAGCAGCAGGAGCATGGTCAGCACCCGGCGGTTCCACCCCAGCCGCCGCTGGCCCCAGCGCACCAGCGGGTCTAACGCCGCCGCCACCACCACGGCCAGCACAAAGGGGGCCAGCAGAGACAGCACCCATCCCCCGAATTTCCAGAGCAGCAGCACCCCCAGCAGGAGCAGCAGCAGCCGCAGGCCCAGCCGCAGCCACAGCTGGCCCCGCTGATACCAGGTCAATTGTCCGTTGTTCATCGTTCTCGCCCCTCGGTCCCAGTTTCTTCCGCTATTATACCCCGGCGTGCCCGGGGAAAAAACAACATTTTGTAAACGGCGTCGGGCAGAATGGCGGTCATGCCAAAGTTTTTTCCAGACACACCAGCTTGACCCCGGCGATCCCATTGAAGCAGCAGTCCACGATGCCCACCTCCTGATAGCCCAGCCGGGCATACAGGGCCCGGGCGCTGCGGTTTTTCTCGTTGGTGTCCATGCGGAGATAGGGACAGCCCTTTTCCCGGGCGTACTCCTCGTAGAAGCGGACAAAGGCGGTGCCCAGCCCCCTGCCCCCCTGAAGGGGATCTACCACCAGGGTGTGCAGCACCATCACCTGCTCCGCCGGGGCCTGCGGGTGCTGCCACCGGGCATTGGCGTACTCCGGCACCTGGATCTGGTTGATGCGGGCGGCGGCGGCCACGGCGCCGCCGTGCTCCAGCACGAATAGCTCCCCGGCGTCCAGAGCCGCCTGAGCCGTGGCCCGGGTGGGGTAGATGTCCCGCACCCAGCCGACGGTCACCTGTCCGGTCTCCTCCCGGGCATGGATGCGGTCGTAGATGGCGGCAATGGCGTCAATGTCCTGCTGGATGCCTTTGCGGATGGTGGGCATAGGACGATCCCTCCTGTTGCGTTTTCCCCCATGATACTACATTCCGGGGGGAAATGAAATAAGAAAAAACAAAAAGCGGCCCGTCCTGTGGACGGGCCGCTGAGGGTATGCTTACTGCTCCGCGGTCTGCCGGGGCAGAAGGTCGGTCATGCTGTGCAGACTGATCAGAAGGGTGGAGGTGTTGTGCAGCAGGGCGGAGACCGCCAGGGGCAGCACACCCGCCACGCCCAGGCAGATGAGCATGAAGTTGAAGCCGATGATGGTGCGGTAGTTGCTGTGGATGCGGCGCATCAAAGCGTCGCTCAGCTGCTTCAGGGTGAGCAGGGCGTTCAGGTCGTCGGCGGCCACGGTGATGTCGGCCACCTCCCGGGCGATGGCGGCACCGTCGCTGATGGCGATGC
>CAKUHX010000044.1 GCA_934659475.1 uncultured Oscillospiraceae bacterium | reverse complement strand
GTTGGCCGCCACCTCCGTGATCTTCTTCATCTCATGGGCCTGTGCGATCTCGATGTCTGTTTTGATCTCCATTGTTGTATCCTTTCTTATCCTTCGATGGTATCTCTGCCCAGCCTGAAGCAGGCGGGGAAACAGGAAAACTCAGCCCTTCATCCGGGCCAGCATGAACCGGCCTTCGCCGGTCAGGGCGATGCCCTCTTCCATCGGGTCTTCGATCAGCAGGGCTTCCTCCGCCTTCAGCTCCACGGTCTCGCCGTTGGCATAGACGCTGCCGCTGCCCTCGCCGCAGTACAGCAGAAGGGTGTCCGCGCCCTGGGCGCTGAGACTCAGGCTCTCGCCCGTTACACTGAGGGCCTGAAGATCGCCCTCGGCCTTGCCCTTGCGCAGCATCAGGTTGAAGTCTACACAGCGGCCCCAGGAATGGGTGGCCGCGCCGCCGTCAAAGCAGTGGATGCCATAGGGGTCCAGGGTGATGATCTCTCCGCCGTCGTGCTGCAGCCGGATGGGCTGGTCGAAGACAGACAGCCAGCGCTGATAGTCGGGCAGGGGGGTGTAGTCCGATTCGTCCAGATCCGCCGTCGCGGAACTGACCCGCCAAAGGAAGTCGCGGTCCGCGTAGACGGCACCCTTGGGGGCGATGGCGACCTGGATGGTCTTTCCACCGGACCAGTGGCTGACCACATAGTTTTGGGATGTCAAGTGGGTAAGGCGCATAGTCAAGCCTCCTTAAAAAGAAGTGCCCCCGCGGCCGGGCACCGCGGGGGCACCCTTGATCGTTCAGAAACGGATCACAGGGTTTTGAGGATCTCCTCGTAGATCTCGTCAGCCAGGGACAGAGCCTTGGCCAGGATGGCCTCGCCCTTGCCGCGGGCTTCGCTGACAAAGGCCTCGTCATTGACGCCGCCGATGTTGATCAGCACGTTCAGCCAAGCGCCCTGGATGCCGGCCTTCAGGCTCAGCGCGGCGCAGCCGAAGTCGCTGGCGGCGCTGGTGTTGTAGCCGCCCAGCATCTCCTTGATGATCAGCAGGGTCTGATAGGTGACCTCCATGACCTCCAGCGGGGTCTTGGTGCAGCCCTTCAGGGCCTCCTGCATGGCGGCCTTGCGGGCGGCCTTCTCCTCGTCGGTGTTCTTGGGCATGGCGAACACGGCGGACACGGCGTTGAACGCCTCGGTGTCCCGGTCGATGATGTCAACGGCCTGCTCCTTCAGGACCAGGGCCTTCTGCTCCATCTCCTTGGCCTTCTCCTCGAACTCGGCCCACTTCTTGCGGCCGGTGGTGAAGTTGCAGACCATGGCGGTCAGGGCGGCGCCCAGGGCGGCCTCCAGCGCGGCCACGGAGCCGCCGCCGGGGGCGGGCTCTTCCGAGGCGGTGGCGGCGACGAACTGGGCAACGGTCATATCAGCTAATTTCATTTTTGTCTCCTCCTTGGATCTGCGGGGATCACTCCATCTCGATGATGTGGTACTCCATCACCTGGTTGTGGCAGTCAAAGTCCTTGGCCTTCAGATAGTACTCGGCGCAGTCGATCAGAGCCTTGCCGGGGGTCAGGCCCACGATCTCGCTGTCTACCACGTAGGTGCCGTAGCGCTCGGCCAGAGCCTTGATCATCTCGTACACCACGTACAGGGGGGTGTCCTCGTAGTTGACCATGTTCATGGAGACCTGGGCGATGCCCCGGTCCTCCAGCATGAAGCCCATGGCCTTGCAGCTGCGGAAGCCGCCGGAGGAGCCGCGGATGACCTTGGCGATCTTCTTGGCGATGTTCACGTCAGAGGTGGCCAGGTTGACGTTGAAGGCCACCAGAGGCATACGGGCGCCGATGGCGGTGATGCCGGCGGTGGGGTGGATCTTCCGCTCGCCGAAGTCGGGGGCCCACTCGGGCTGCAGCAGCTTCTCGGGCATGCCCTCGAACTGGCCCTTGCGGCAGGTAGCCAGGTTGCGGCGCTCGGGGCGGGTGGCGGAGTCCTCGTACAGGAAGGAGGGGATCTTCAGCTCATCCCAGATGCGCTGGCCCAGACGCTTGGTGATCTCAACGCACTCCTCCACGCTCATGTTCATGGTGGGCACGAAGGGGATCACGTCGGTAGCGCCCATACGGGAGTGCTCGCCGTGATGCTTGTTCATGTCGATGACCTCGGCGGCCTTCTTGGTCAGCTGGAAGGCGCACTCCTCAACAGCGGCGGGGTCGCCCAGCAGGGTGAACACGCAGCGGTTGTGGTTGCCGTCGGTCTGGGCGTCGAACAGGGTGCAGCCGGGCACGCTCTTGGCGACTTCCACCAGGGCGTTATAGGCGGCCTCGTCCTTCTCCTTGGAGCAGCTGAAATTGGGGATGCACTCGACAAGCTTGGTAGCCATAAATTTTTTCCTCCTATTAGTGTTGTTGGGTTTAGGATCTCCTGTCTCCTTTTATTTGACCCCCGCCCCGGCCGGGGGCGGGAGCCATGAAAGGGAGACGGGGCTTGTTGATGGAACGTAGTTCAGACTCAGCCAACGAAGTTGGGCACGAAGAACTTGATGAAGGCGATGGTCTGGGGCTGATAGATGATGTCCACCAGGAAGGCGCCCACGATGGGCACGATCATGAAGGCCCGGCGGGACATACCGTACTTCTCGGTCACGGCGGTCATGTTCACGATGGCGGAGGGAGTGGCACCCAGGCCGTGGCCGCACAGGCCGGAGCACATGACAGCGGCGTCATAGTTCTTGCCCAGGACGCGGAACACTACGAAGTAGGCATACAGGGCCATAACGACCACCTGAACAGCCAGGATGACCAGCAGGCCGCCCAGCAGGCCGGTCAGCTCCCACAGCTTCAGAGTCATCAGAGCCAGGGACAGGTAGAGGTTCAGCATCACGTCGCCGATGCCGTCCACCAGGGGGAAGCTGAACTTATAGAGGTTGAACTTGTCGTTCAGGTTACGCAGGATCACGGCGATGAACATTGCGCCCACGTAGGTGGGGAAGTCCATGTCGATCAGCTTGCCGACCCAGCCGGCCACTATGGTGCCGAGGGCCATGCAGATGATGATGGCGGCCACGTTCTTGATCACGTCCAGGCCGGTCAGCTTCTCGCCGTGGCCGGCGTTGATGCTCTCGATGTCATCATAAGAGGTGGTGTCCTCCTCGGGCTTCAGCCCGTTCTTCTCGATCAGCCGGCGGGCCAGGGGGCCGCCCAGCAGAACGCCGGAGATCAGGCCGAAGGTGGCGGCGGCGGCGCCTACGGTGGTGCCGGCGCTGTAGCCCATGGTCTCAAAGGTGCCGCCGTAAGCGCCGGCAGCGCCGTGGCCGCCGATCATGGAGATGGCGCCGCACAGCAGGGCGTAGGGAGCGGGCACGTTCACAACGGAGCCCACGCCGATGGCCAGAGCGTTCTGGATGACGGAGATGATACAGGCCATCAGCCAGTAGATCACCAGCATCACGCCGCCCTTCTTCAGCAGCTTAACGCTGGCGCCCAGACCCACGGTGGTGAAGAAGGCCAGCATGAAGGGGGACTGGAAGGTGTTGGTGAAGTCAAAGGTAAAGCTGCCGGACTGATGGCCGGCAAAGGTAACGAACATGAACAGGAAACCGCCGACCACGGGGGCGGGGATGCAGTACTTGCCGAGGAAAGAGACCTTGTTGCGGACAAAATAGCCGAGCAGCAGCAGCACGGCGGCCATAGCCAGAGT
The DNA here is from genome assembly GCA_934659475.1 of uncultured Oscillospiraceae bacterium. Taxonomy (GTDB): domain Bacteria; phylum Bacillota; class Clostridia; order Oscillospirales; family Oscillospiraceae; genus Lawsonibacter. The sequence continues at coordinate 7,271 of CAKUHX010000044.1, read as the reverse complement.
CATGACCGAGTCAGCTTTGATATGCAGCACATTCTCTACGGTTTCAAAAGACATTGAATGATTCCCTCCTATTTCTTTATCTCACTTGCGGCGCCTCCCGCGGCCGTCGGGAAGGCACCATCCCTATCTCGGGGCGCATCGGCCCCTCACGCTGTCCAGTATAGACGGGGGGTATCTAAGAAACGTCTAATTTTGACGCAGGGGCGGGCAAAGGGGCGGACCGCCCCGAAAAAAGCGGAGCGGGCGGCCCCTCCTGGGACAGGGCGGGCCGCCCGCAGCGCCTGAAAATACCGGCCGTGGGGACAGATCGTGTGTCAAAAAAGCGTCTAATTTGTGTTTTTGTTCTTTAGACGCCGATGTGCAGCGGCGTCTAAAGATGCAGCGTCATTCCGAGGCAGTGACCGATGTCACTGCCGTGGGAATCCGTATCTGACCTGTTTGGGAATACGGATTGCCGCGCCAGTATGCGAACTGGCTCGCAATGACCTTATCTGAAACGGCTCCCGTTTACTCCGCCATAAAGTGCTTGTTCTTGCTGTACAGCTCGCTGGCCCGGTAGCGCTGGCGGGAGGAGATGTTGCTGCGCAGGCTTTCGGCCAGCAGGGTGGCCTCGTACACGTCGGGCACCCCGGGCATAGAGCGGATGCCCTGGCGGGCGTAGCTCTCGGGGGAATAGGGCAGCAGCTTTTCCAGCTCCGGATCCTTCATCTGCTCCAGCTCCAGCCGCAGGCGGATATGCATCTGGGCAAAATTGAGGATGACCCCCTCCAAAGGGGAGGCCAGCTTCTTCTGGCTGTCCACCGCATCGCCCAGACTGGCCGCGCAGCCGTCCCAGTCGTCGTCCTGGGCCTGGTAATAGGCGGTATAGGCTGCGGCAGCGGCCCGGCCCCACAGCTCGCCGGTGTGCCGGGCGTGGTCCCAGCCCTGGCGGAACAGCTGCCGGGCCAGCTCGTGGTCCTCCAGCAGGAAGGCCGCCCGGCCGTAGTGGACGCAGATCCACACCTTGCCGGGCCAGTCGCCGTCGGCCAGCAGGGCAAGGGCGCGCTTGTAGCAGCTGCACGCCTGGGCGTAGTCGTTTTTCTGCCGGCGGATGCGGCCGGTGTCGCACCAGGCGGCGGCCAGCTGCACCCGTACACCCGGGGTCTGGGGCAGCTTTTCCAGAGTTTCCAGCGCCTCATGCAGGTAATACTCCGCCTTATCATACTCCCCCCGCAGGCAGAAGCAGCTGCCCCGCAGCCGCTGGAAACGGGCCTGGGCGGCGGCGTCTCTGCCCCGGCTCAGCAGCCGGGCTCCGGTGGCGGTGTAGCGCTCGGCCAGCTCCGGCTCCTGCCGGAAGATGGCGCTGCTGGCCAGCAGATAGCACGCCTGCACCATGGGGGCGGCGTCCCGCTCGTCGGCGGAGCCGCTCAGTCCGCCCAGCAGGCTGACGGCCCGCTCTGTCTCGCCCTGGAACAGGAAGATGCGCCCCTGGATCAGCTGCAGCTGGTTCTCCAGGCGGTCCACCGTCTGGCCGCCCTGCTGCTCCCGCAGATGGGACAGCCGGGCGCGGCACTCCTCCGCCTCCTGCAGCAGCTGCCCGGCGGTGCGCTCAGAGGTCTGCTCCTCGCCGGACAGGGGGAAGGGCTCGAAGCGGTGGGCGCTCTCCAGCTCAAGGGCACGCACCTGGTAGATCAGAGACTGGAGGGGCTGCTGGGCCAGAGCAAAGTGCCGGGCCAGGCGGCGGCAGGCACCGCTGTCCGCCGCCCCCTCTTCCTCCAGCAGCTGGGCAGCCCGGCGGTGCAGCAGCCGCCGCTGTTCTATGGGGATGCGGTCGTATACCAGCTCGCGGATGCGCTGGTGGCTGAAGCAGTAAACAGGGTCACGCCCCTCCCGGTGCTCCTCCAGGATGCCCCGGCGCAGCAGGGCGTCCAGCCCCTCGGCCAGCTGGCGGTCATCCCGGTCCATCAGTTCCAGCAGGATCCCGGTATTGATCTGGCGGTCAAACAGGCAGACCAGCTCCGCCACCCGCACCGCACCGTCAGACAAACCGGACAGCCGCTCCATCAGCACGTCGCTCATGGAGCGCAGGATGGCCTCCACATCGCCGCCCCGGCGGTAGGAGCGGGTCAGCTCGCTGAGCAGATAGAGGTTGCCCCCCGTCTCCCGGTAGAACTGAGCGGACAGCTTTTGGGCCGTCTCCTCCCCCAGCTGGCGGGAGAGCATGAGCTGGGTCTCGTTCAGGGTCAGGGGGTGCAGCCGCTGGCGGCGCAGCAGGCCGTCGGCCTCCAGCTCGTCCAGGCAGCGCAGGGTGCTCTCCGGCGCGTGGTCCCGACAGGTGAGCACGGCCATCAGGCCGCCCCCCTCCAGCCGGCGCAGCACCGCGTCGGTCAGCCGCAGGCTGTCCGCCCCCATCCACTGCAGGTCCTCGATGACCAGCAGGGTGCGGCGGCGGCGGGTGACCACGGAGAACAGCAGCAGCACCGCGTCCTCCAAACTCTGGTCATACCGCCGCAGGGCCTTCTCCGACAGGGGAGCGGGGGCGGCGCCCTCCTCCCGGAAGATGGAGAAGCTCTGCCCCAGCTGGGCCCGCAGATACATGGGCAGGACGATCTGCTCGTTTTCAATGAACTGCCACAGCTCCACCATGATCCGGTCCCACAGGGCCAGAGGATTGGAGTCCCGCACAGGCAGGCAGTCGCAGTGGATGGTCAGCAGCTCCGCCTTGTCGTTGGCCCGCAGGAAGTAGCTGACCAACTCGCTCTTGCCGGACCCCCCCTCGCCGATCAGCAGCTGGGAGCAGCGGCGGGTCTCGCCGGCGGCAAAGGAGTTCACCGCTGCCCTCAGACGGGCATAGGCGTCCTCCCGGCCGATGGGGACGTCGGCCGTCTCCTCGTCCCCCTGGGTGCTGTCGTTCCACTGGTTCATGATGCGGTAGTACAGCATGGTGGTGTCTTCCATGGGGGCGGCGCCCAGCTCCTCGGACAGCTGCTCCTTCAGCCGCTGGTACACCTGGGCCGCCTTGTTGTACTTGCGCATGTCCTGGTAGCAGGTCATCAGGAACACGGCGGTCTCCTCGTCATAGGGGTCCTCCCGCAGATACTCCTGGGCCTGACGCACGGCCTCCTCCAGGTCGCCCCGTGCCTTGGCCGCTTCAGCCAAGTCGGACAGGCGGCCCAGATACTGCTCGTGCAGCTTCTCCCGGGTGCGTACCAGCCACTCCTCAAAGCTCAGGGCGTGCTTGACGCCGAAGCCCTGAAGGAAGGGACCGCAGTAGGCGGAGAAGTCTCCCTGGCGCACAAAGCGGTCGTAGTCGCTGTCCAGCTCCCACTGAGCATTCACCGTGACCAGTGACTTCTGGGGGGACAGCAGGAAGTCGCCCCCCAAGCTCTTTTTCAGGGTGTATAGGGCGTTGCGCAGGTTTTTCAGCCCCGTGGCCTCATCGCAGCTCTCCCACAGCAGGGCGATCAGCTCCTGCCGGGTGGCGCTGCGGCGCACGACCATATAGTACAGCAGGGCCTCTGCCCGCTTAAAGGGCAGGGCCACCGGCTGGCCGTCCAGCTCGATGGCCGGCGTCTGGAACATAGTGATCTTCAGCATCAGACAGCACCTCCTGGGCGTTTTGCGCGCTGAGAGAGAAAATCTGCGGTTTCGGTTGCAAAAGGGGCGGGGGATTCGATATAATGTAGGCACACAGACCGCGCCCCTTCCGGAAGGGAACGCGGCGGAAAGGGAGCTGCGCCGCCATGGATACCAAAAAACTGATCCAGTCCGTCCCCAACTTCAGCGAGGGGCGGGATATGAAAACGGTGGAAAAGATCGTGGACTGCTTCCGGGCCAAGCCCGGGGTCAAGCTGCTGGACTACTCCACCGACCCCGACCACAACCGCTGCGTGGTCACCGTGGTGGGTGAGCCCCAGCCCCTGGGCCAGGCTATGGTAGAGGCCATCGGCCGCGCCGTGGAGCTGATCGACATGAACCGCCATGAGGGGCAGCACCCCCGCATCGGCTGCGTGGATGTGATCCCCTTCATCCCGGTGCGCAACTGCACCATCCGGGACTGCGACAAGCTGGCCAACGACGTGGCCCGCCAGGCAGCCCAGCGCTTCGGTCAGCCCTTCTATCTGTATGACCAGTCGGCCACTGCCCCACACCGGCGGGAACTGTCCAACATCCGCAAGGGGCAGTTCGAGGGGCTGGCGGAGAAGATGAAGGACCCCATGTGGGTGCCCGACTACGGCCCCCATACCATCCACCCCACCGGCGGGGCCACCGCCATCGGCGCCCGGATGCCCACGGTGTATTTCAATATCAACCTGGACACCCCCAACGTGGAGATCGCCAGGGAGATCAGCAAGCGGGTACGGAACATCAGCGGCGGCCTGCACTACGTCAAGGCCATGGGCATCCTGTCGGAGGACCGGAATCTGGCTCAGGTGACCATGAATCTGACGGATTACACCAGAAGTTCCCTCTACTCCGTGTTCGAGATGGTGAAGATGGAGGCCCGGCGCTACGGCGTGCGGGTGGTGGGCAGCGAGGTGGTGGGCATCCTGCCCATGCAGGCCCTGCTGGACTGCGCGGAGTATTACCTGCAGATCGAGGACTTCTCCATCGAGCAGGTGCTGGAGTTCCATCTGTAAGAGACTTCTTTTTTCCATCATACCATGAGGGAACGGCCAAAAGCAACAAAAAAAGACCGTGACATGCCGCAGGCATGTCACGGTCTTTTGATCATTTCAATGAAGCGGCTACTTGACGCATGAGCGCTTCGTCTGGATCTTTTCGATCGAGTGCAGAAGTCTCTACGATCAGGCGATAGAGATCCACGCCGGTATCCTTTGCCACTGCGGTAAAGGTTTTGACGAATGCGGAGTGGCAGCCGCTGTAGCCCAGGATGAGGTCCTTGGGTTTGAGCATGGTGGGATAGCCGTTCTGTTCCATGGCCGGGATCAGCTCTCGATCCAGATAGTGGAGCAGTCCGTAGAGATCCAACTCGCTGCACTGCCCCTGTTTCTGCATCAATGCGGTGGCCAGCTCTGTGGGCATATTGCCGGCGCTGCGGGCCATGCCCAGCAGCCCGCAGTCCAGAATGTCCGCTCCGCTGCGCCAGGCGGCCATGGCATTGGCTGCGCACATGCCCATGTTAGCGTGACAATGGAAACCAATGGGCACTTTGACAGCTTTCTTCATGGCTTCGACCGCAGCGCTCACCTCTTCCGGGAACATACAGCCGGCGGGATCCATCAGAGTGATCTCGTCGATACCGGCGTCCTCTAACAGCCGGGCCTCTTCGGCCAGCTTTTCCGGCGGCAGGATATACGCCTTCATTTGAGAAAAATAAGCCTTTATTCCATGGTCCTTGATGTCGCGGATCTGATCTGTATACAGATGCGCATCTCCTGCATCGCTGCCGCAGCGCAGAAAAGCCAGTCCATATTGAGCGGCCAGTTCTACATTCTCCGGCTCATAACGTTTAGCGTTCAGGAACATGCCGATCTCAGCCCGATCTAAAAAAGGCTGGGCCGGTTGCAGGTATTCCTCGTCCGTCAGCGGAGCGGGAAAGCCTTTTTTGTCCGCCCCGATCCCTTTGGCGTTTCCAAACTCAATGATCGGGTAGTGGTTTTCCGTCAGCCCTCGCAGCATCAGTTCCGTCAATTCGGCGGAAAAACCGTTCCCCACTACATTTGCACCATCGCGAAGGGTGCAGTCTATGATCTTCATGGTTCGTTCTCCTCTCAACAGGGAATTCTATTTCTCCGGTATGATATAGGCTGTCTTACGGGCGCATCTGTGCGACCAGTTCGATCTCACAGGCGGAGCCGCCGGGCAGCTCCGCAACGCCGAAGGATGTTCTGGCGTGCAGACCCTGTTCTCCGAAGATCTGGTACAGCAGCTGGGAAGCCGCCTCTATCACGGCGCCCTGCTTGACAAAACCTGGGGCGCTGTTTACATAGCCGGTGACACGGACGATCCGCACCACCCGATCCAGCCCTCCGGCAAAGTCGTTCAGCAGGGCCAGACAGTTGCATACGCAGAGTCTGGCTGCGGCCTGCCTCTGCTCCAGGGTCAGGTCGCAGCCTACTTTTCCCACATACTGGAGCACACCGTTTACTTTGGCAGTCTGTCCGGAGGTGAATACCAGTTCACCTACCTGTACAAGGGGCGCAAATGTACCGCCTGGCCTGCGTGCTGCCGGGATCTGAATGCCCAACTGGGCACATTTTTCCATTACTGTCATTTCGGTCACCTCATGGCTGCCAAATGTAGCAGCAAGATCAGAAAGGCGGGAGCACATTATTTCTAACGCACTCCCGCCAGAAAATATCGACTTACAGCACGCCGATCTCCTTGTAGTACTTCTCAGCGCTGGGGTGGAGGGGGGCGATGCAGGCGTCCACCACATTTTCGGGGGCCAGGTCGGCGTAGAAGCTGTGGGCCTTGACCAGGGCGTCCTTGCTCTCCATTACAGACTTGACGATGCCGTAAGCAGTATCGTTATCCATGCTGGCGTTGCAGTACACCGTGGTCCACAGGCCAACAGTGACGACGTCCTCGGTCTGGCCGGAGTAGGTATTGGCGGGGATAGTCATCTGGGAATACTTAGAAGCAGCCCCTACGATCGTCTTGATCTGATCCTCGGTCAGGCTGAGCAGAGTCCACTCAGAACTGTCGCCATAAATATCTGCGATCCAGACAGCGCCGCAGCCAGTCGCGTCCAAAATGGCGTCCACCTGGCCGGTCTTCATGCGGGAGGAAGCCTGTACACGGCTGCCGCTGTGCTCCAATGTCACCTTGTCCAGGGGCAGTCCCAGCAGGGGCAGCAGCTTCATAGTGACCAGCTCGACACCATCACCGGGGGTCAAGCATTCAAACTTGGCGCCTACGAGATCTGTGATATTGCTGGCCCCCAGAGACTTTTTCACCAGAATATGGATCGGGGTCGCATTGAAGTTGTACAGAGTCCGGATATTCTCGGTGGGAGCGCCCTCGTAGCTATCAGTGCCATGATAGCCGGAGGCAACGGCGCTGGCCTGAGACATAGCCAGATCCAGCTCGCCGTCATTCACAGCGCCCACATTATAAACGCTGCCGCCGGTGGCCTGCGCGGTAACAGCCAGGCCGGTCCCGTCCATGATCACAGAAGCCGCTGCGGCACCCATGGTGAAAAAGTTTCCGCCCAGGCTGGCAGTGCCCATGCTGAGAGTTTTACCGCCGGAGACTGCTCCGCTCTGGCTGCCGGAGGGGGCGTCAGTCTTGCCGCAGGAGGCAAGGCTGAGAGCCATAGCCGCTGC
>CAKUHX010000043.1 GCA_934659475.1 uncultured Oscillospiraceae bacterium | reverse complement strand
CGCCGCTGTTTTGATCGTTTTCAGTTCACATGCAGTCCGTAGAAGCCGATCATGGCCAGGGCCATCAGGCCCATGGTGATCAGGTGGATGGGCACCCCCCGGAAGGGGCGGGGGCAGCTCTCCATATCCACCTCTTCCCGCAGGGAGGCATAACTGACCAGAGTGACCGTAGCCCCCAGGCCGCCGAAGAAGGCGAACACCAGGGCGGGCACCAGGGCATAGCCCCGCTGAGAGATCAGCAGCACCACGCCCAGAGCGGCGCAGTTGGTGGTGACCGAAGCCAGATTTTCGTCCATGCGCCGGGACAGCTCCGGCAGGCAGGCGGCGATGAGCTTTCTAAGCCCGGACACCACGGCCAGCGCCAGCAGAGTGAACACCAAGGTGCGCAGATAGGTCACGCCGAAGCGCACCAGGATCAGGTTGTCCGCCAGCCACCCCAGCAGGGCGGTGACCACCATCACAAGGGTCAGGCAGTAGCCCGTGCGCCAGGCGTCCACCGGGTCCCGCAGGGACCTGACCCGCACGCCCAGGCCCATACACTTGACTAAGATCAGGTTTTCCGAAAGAAGGGCCGCCAGGGCGATGCCCATCAGCTCAAAGGGTATTTTCATGGTTCTCTTCCCTCCTTACACCTCGCCGTCCTCATAGGGCACCTCGCTGTCGGGATCCAGGCTGGCTACGATGGCCAGGGCCCGGTTGACCCCGGTGGTGATGGCCTTAGAGGTGGCGGTGGCCCCGGCCACGGCGTCGATGGAGTTGGCGCCGGAGTGGCGCACCGTGCCGGAGCGGCCCACATACTGGCTCAGATAGTCCCCCTCCATGGCGCTGGTGCCCACGTTGGGGGTCTCGCTGTGGTCAGTGATGGCCACGCCGGTGACCTTGCCGTCCAGGTCCACCCCCACCACCATGGTGATGGGCCCGCCGAAGCCGTTGGTCTGCACCTCCACACAGTAGCCGATCATCTCGTCCTCGCTGTAGCCGGCGGTGATGCTCAGGGCATAGGGGGAGCTATAGGGGGTCTCCGACCGGTAGGAGGCGGCGGGCATCACCTGCCGCAGCAGCTCCCGCTGCTGCACAAGCTCCGCCCGGGCGGTGTCCAGACTGGTCATCTGGCTCAGCTTGCCAAGGCCAAAGCCCACGGCCAGTACCAACACGGCCAGAGTCCCCCAGGCGCGGCCCCAGGCCCGCACCTGATCCAGATGGTTCTCTCCGGCCACGGAGCCGTCGGCGTTCACGAACCGGGGCAGCTTCCACTGGGGCCGGACGAATTTGATCTGCGCCAGGCTCTTCCGGGCCCGCTCCATCCGCCGCCGCGTGGGGGCGAACGCCTCCGCCCCGAAGCGCCGGGGCACGCCCGCCCGGTCCAGCAGCCACACGCAGCCGTTCATGGTCAGGATGGCCCAGCCCACCCCCTCGGGGTAGGAGCCGAACCGCCGCAGCAGGAAAGTGAGCACGCCGCAGCCCGTGCCGAACAGGATGTGGCCCTTGGGGGTCACGGGGCTGGAGGTGTAGTCGGTGGCCATAAAGACGGCGCCGAAGATCAGCCCGCCGCTGAGCAGCTGGATCAGGGTCCAGCGCAGGGGGTCGTTCCCCCGGGGGAACAGGAAGCTGAGCAGGGCCACTGTGCCCAGGAAGGACAGGGGGATGCGCACGGAGATCACCCGGCGCAGCAGCAGATACAGCCCGCCCAGCAGCAGCAGGAAGGAGCACACCTCGCCCAGAGAGCCCGCCTGCTGTCCCAGCAGCAGCTGGCTCAGCCGGTGGGGGGGCAGCACTCCCTCGTGGAGATAGGCCATGGGCGTGGCGGCGGTCACAGCGTCCGCCGTGCTGAATATGGAGACGCGGCACAGGGCATCGCTCCAGTTAGACATGACCATGGGGAAGGTGTTCAGCAGCATCCGCCCCGCCAGGGCGGGGTCAAGAAAGTTGCGGCCCAGGCCGCCGTAAAACTGCTTGACCACGATGATCGCGAAGGCCCCGCCCAGTACCGGCGCCCAGTAGGGGGCGGTGACAGGCAGCGTCATGGCCAGCATCACTCCGGTGACGCAGGCGGACAGATCCCGGACGGTGATGGGCCGCTTCATCAGCCGCTCATACCAGTATTCACACAAAACGCAGGTGGCTACGGACACCGCTGTCAGCACCACCACCCGCAGTCCGTACAGAAAGATGGCCATGCCCCACGCCGGGGCCAGGGCCACCAGCACATCCAGCATGATGGCATCGATGCCGGAGGTCTGGGACAGCTGGGGCGGCCTGCGCAGCAGGCCGGAACGGATACGGCTCATGGGCGGTCACCTTCTTTCTCCACGATGTCCCGCGCACGGCGCATCACATCCATCAGGGGGATCTGAGAGGGGCAGATATAAGTGCAGCAGCCGCACTGCAGGCAGTCCTGGGGATGCAGGGCGGGCAGACGGCTCAGATCGTTCAGTCGAAAAGCCCGGGCCACAAAGGCGGGCACTAAGCGCATGGGGCAGGCGGCGGCGCACCGGCCGCAGCGGACACAGGGGGTCTGGGGGCCGCTCTCCGCCCGCTCCTCCTTCAGCATGCAGATCAGGCTGTTGGTGTCCGGCAGCACCGGGGCGGACAGGTCCTTCTGCTCCACCCCCCGCATGGGGCCGCCGATGAGGAACAGCACTTCCTCCTCCCGCAGGCCGCCGGCACTGGCCAGCAGCTCCCTCAGGGGGGTGCCGATAGGCACCCACAGGTTCCGGGGCCGCGCCACGCCCCGGCCGCTCACGGTCACCGCCCGGTGGGTCAGGGGGTCGCCGTGGAGCATGGCCTCGCTGACGGCGTACACCGTAGCGGCGTTGAGCACCAGGCACTTTACATCCACCGGAGCGCCCCCCGGGGGCACCTCCCGGCCGGTGACGGCCCGGACGATCTGCCTCTCCTCCCCCAGAGGGTAGTGGGAGCGCAGCAGCACGATCTCGATGGAGATCTTCTTTTTCAGCAGCCACCGCTCCAGCTTCTCCACGGTCTTGATCTGGTCGCCCTGGGCGGCCAACACCACCCGCTTGGCCCGGATGGCCTGGCTGAGGGCCAGGGCCCCCTGGAGCAGCAAGTCCCCCCGGTCGGCCAGCAGGCGCTGGTCGGCGGTGTTATAGGGCTCGCACTCGGCGGCGTCCACGATCAGTGTGTCCACCCGGCCCATAGCCTGGGCCAGCTTCACATGGGTAGGGCCGGCATCGCCCCCCATGCCCACGATGCCCGCCTGGCGCACCCGCTGGATCAGCACCTGGGGCACCAGATGGGCAGTATCCACCGGATCCGGCAGGTCATCGGCCAGGGTGCCCTTGCCGTCGCTGCGGATGACGATGGCGGGGCCGGTCCCGCCCCAGGGGTGGGGGCAGTCCATGATCCCCTCTACCGTACCGGAGACGCTGGCGTGGACAGACACACCGTTTTCATCCCCCGGCCGGGCGATGAGCTGGCCCACCCGCACCTGGGCCCCCTCCTTCACCACAGGGACGGCGGGGGCGCAGCCGGCGCACAGCTCCAGGGGGATGGACACTTGCTTCGGCGGCGTCTCCAGATCGGCCAGGGGTTTTCTTCTTGTATATCGTTTTCTGGCGGCGGGGTGGATCCCCCGCAGCGTGATCTGACCCATAGGGTACCTCCTCCTGCGCGGCGGTCTTCTCTCTTCCGCCCGCAGGTCAGCGGACATCAGCCCGCGATTCCATATTTCTCAGACATTTTATCATACATCATGTCCCCGAAAAAATCCAGTGGACCCAGGAAAATTTACAATTTCTCCCGCCGTCCGCTCCTGCGTGAAGCCCCGCGCCGGGGCTGTGTCCGGCGCGGGGCGGGGCTATACTTCACGTCTCCTCTTCCCCCTCCAGCTCGGCCATCAGGAACCCGGCAAACTCACGGGCGGCGAAGGGCAGGGTATCCCAGTTCCTCCAAATCAGGGCCACCCGGCGCTGGGGGGCCTCCCGGATGGGCACCAGAGCCACCTGGTTGCCGAAGTTCCGTGTGACCAGCTCATACAGGATGGAGTTGCCCAGGCCCTGGCGCACCATAGCAAGGATGGTGTAGTCGTCATACACCTGGCACCGCACGTCGGGGGTCAGCCCGTGGGCCTGAAAGGCCTGCATGGCGGCGCTGTACTTACCCTCGTCCAGCATGAGCAGGGGTTCCCGGGCCAGCTGGGCCAGGGTGACCTCCTCCGCCCCGGCCAAGGGGTGCTCCAGGGGGAGCACCGCCACCATGCGGTCCCGGTAGAGCATCTTATAGTTGGCGGGGGTGATGGCGTCCAGACTGGTAAAGCCCAGATCGGCCTCCCCCGTGTCCACCCACTGGGCGATGTCGTCATATCCCCCCTGATACATGGAGAACCGGGCCCCGGGGTAGCGCCCATTGAATACCCGGATGCGCTGGGGCAGATAGGTCTGACTGACGCTGGTAAAGGTGCCCAGACGGATCACGCAGTTGTCCAGATTGCGCATCTCCGCCTGCTTCTGCTCCAGCCGGCGCTCGGCGGCGGTGATCTCGCGGATATAGGGCAGATAGGTCTTTCCGTCCTTGGTCAGGGTCAGGCGGTGGCGCTCCCGGCTGATCAGCCGCACCCCCAGCTCCTGCTCCAGGGTGCGCACCGCCTGACTGACAGCGCTCTGGGAGTAGTTCAGCTGCCGGGCAGCCTCGGTAAAGCCGCCGCACTCTACCACGGTGCAGAAGATCTCATATTTTGATGTCATCCCGTTCAGCCCCCTGTCCCCGCCGCCGGGCGGCAGGTCATATCGCTTTCACTTATCATTTTATTATAATCATCCGGTTTACTTATGTCAATCCAGGGAGTATAATAGCCCTCAGCGTCCGAGCCGTCTTTCCGGCGCGGACACCGATCTTACAGATGAAGGTCCTGTATCTATGAAGAAGGAAAAATTTCTCTACGGCCTGCACGACGGCATCCCCATCGGGCTGGGCTATCTGGCGGTCAGCTTCGGGCTGGGCATCTCCTGCCGCACCGCCCATCTCAGCCCCTTTCAGGGTTTTCTGCTCAGCCTGCTGAACAACGCCTCTGCCGGGGAGTACGGCGGCATCACCGTGATCGCCGGGGATGCCGGCTTTCTGATGATGGTGCTGATGATGCTGGTGGTCAACGCCCGGTACATGCTGATGAGCTGCGCTCTCAGCCAACACCTGGCCCCCGGCACCTCTCTGGCCCAGCGTCTGTTCCTGGCCTTCGACCTGACGGACGAGATCTTTGGCATCTCCATCGCCCAGCCGGGCTATCTCAGCGTGTGGTACTACGCCGGGGCCATGTGCGCCGCCATCCCCGGCTGGAGCCTGGGCACGGTGCTGGGCGTGTTGACGGGGAACCTGATGCCCCAGTGGGCGGTCAGCGGCTGTTCCGTCATGCTGTTCGGCATGTTTCTGGCTATCATCATCCCCGAGGGAAAGCGCAGCCGGGTGGTGCTGGGGTGCATCGCCGTCAGCTTTCTCAGCGGATGGCTGGCCTCTGTCCTGCCCGTGGTGCGGGAGTGGTCCGAGGGCATGCGCATCCTGCTGCTGACGGTGGTCATCTCCGCCGGGGCGGCCCTTCTGTTCCCCCGAAAGGAGGATGCCCAGTGAAGACTTACCTCTATATCCTGGTCATGGCCCTGACCACCTATGCCATCCGGGCCCTGCCCCTCACCCTGATCCGCAGGCCCATCCGCAGTGTGTTCCTCCGCTCGTTCCTCTACTATGTGCCCTATGTTACCTTGGCAGTGATGACCTTTCCCGCCATCGTCACCGCCACCCAGTCCCCCGCCGCCGGGGCGGCCGCCCTGGTGGTGGGCATCCTGTGCGCCTGGTCCGGGCTGGGGCTGCTGCCCGTGTCTCTGCTGTGCTGCGGCACGGTGATCCTGCTGGAGTTCTTCCTGGTATAGCCCCGGGCGTTCTCTTTTCCCCTCCGCGCGCATACCCTCTAAAAACGACGTCCCGCTCCGGCGGGCGATTCTGGAGGGATATGGCGATGCTTTGGAAGAAAAAACGGAAAAGCGGCGGGGATCGGCCCCTGTTTCTGGTGATCCGCCGGCGGTGGCTGGCCGCCGCGGGGACGGCAGTGATGGCGGCAGCCATCCTCTGGGCCGTGAACTGGCCGGCGGCAGTGGATGTATCCGCCTCCGTCCGGCAGCTGCCCATCTACTGCGTGCAGCGGGAGCAGAAGCTGGTGGCCATCAGCTTTGACGCCGCCTGGGGCAACGAGGACACCCAGCAGCTTATCGACATTCTGGCCCGCTATCAAGTGCCCGCCACCTTCTTTGTGGTGGGCCAGTGGGCAGAGAAGTACCCGGAGTCGGTGAAGGCCCTGCACGACGCCGGACACCAGGTGATGAACCACTCCAACACCCACGCCCACTACCCCCAGCTGTCCGCCCAGGAGGTGATGGACGACCTGAACGCCTGCAACGATAAGATCGAGGCCGTCACCGGGGTGCGGCCCACCCTGGTGCGCCCCCCCTATGGGGACTATGACGACCGCTCTATCTCCGCCATCCGCGCCGCGGGCATGGAGCCCATCCAGTGGGATGTGGACAGTCTGGACTGGAAGGACCTGCCCGCCGACCAGATCTTCAAACGGGTGACGGAAAAGGTGCAGCCCGGCTCCATCGTGCTGTTTCACAACGCGGCCAAGCACACGCCGGAGGCCCTGCCCGCCATACTGGAGACCCTGCTGCAGGAGGGGTACACCTTCCTGCCCATCTCCGATCTGCTGCTGCCCGGCCAGTACGGCCAGGACTACACCATCGACCACACAGGCCGGCAGTGCCCGGCCTGACCCCGCCGGGGACGGCTGCCGCCGTCCCCGGTTTTTGCGCCCGGGGCTTGCGGCTTTGTCCCGCGCGCATTATAATAGGGCTATGCCGACCCTCCCTGAGGGACTTCTGGAGGTACAGCCATGGCCAAACCGGAGACCAACTATCTGATCCGCGGCTTTCGGGCGGAGATGCAGCGTGTTCTGACCCCCCGCCTGGCCGACCCGCTGTACAACAGCGCCTTGGTCCAGCTGCGGCAGCTGCTGGCGGAGCGCCGGGGCCCCGATGGAAGGGTGCCCCCCCTTCTGGAAAAGCAGCTCCTGCCCGCCGTGGCGGTCTACCGCGTGATGTGTACCGCCATCCCCCGGCAGCAGGCGCTGGAGGTGGTGCGCACCCTGATCGCGGAGCGCAGCGCCCGCACCGGGCGGCTGCTGCGGGGGCTGATGAAGCCCCCCGGCTTCTTCCGCGCCGCCCCATGGGTGATGGACCAGCTGCTGGCCTCCGCTTTCCACCCGGACGACGGCTTTCAGGTGCGCAATTATGAGGTGACGGGCCGGAAATTTTATCTGGACGTGCTGTGCTGTCCCTGTCTGGAGGTGTGCACCGACTACGGCTGTCCCGAGCTGTGCGCCGCCTTCTGCGCGGGGCACGACGCGGCTTACGGCGGGCTACACCCAAGGCTGCACTGGCGCATTGCCAAGACCCTGGCCGCCGGGGACGACTGCTGCGACTTCGGCCTGCGGCTGAACTGAACTACAACACCGCCCGGCCGCCGGCCGGGGACGGGAAAGGAGTTTCTTTATGAACACACCCGAAAAACTCTCCGCCCTGCGCAAGCTGATGCAGGAGCGGGGCATGGCCGCCTATCTGGTGGTCACCGACGACTTTCACTGCTCGGAGTATGTGGGGGACTACTTCAAGGCCCGGGCCTGGCTGTCCGGCTTTACCGGCTCCGCCGGCACCCTTGTGGTCACCATGGACAGCGCCGCCCTCTGGACGGACGGCCGCTACTTCCTTCAGGCCGGGGCCCAGCTGGAGGGCAGCACCATCGACCTGATGAAGGTGGGGCAGCCCGGGGTGCCCTATATCGAACAGTATCTGGCCGGCCGGCTCCAGCCGGGGGACGTGCTGGGCTTTGACGGGCGCACCGTGCGGGTGAGCTTTCTGCGCAGTCTGGAGCGCAGCCTGAAGGACAAGGGGGTCGCCTTTGTGACCGACCAGGACCTGGTGGATGAGATCTGGACGGACCGCCCTGCCATGTCCAAGCGCCCCGTGTGGGAGCTGGTCCCGGAGTTTGCCGGACAGACCCGGGAGGAGAAGCTGGAGCGCCTGCGCAAGGTCATGGAAGAGCAGCAGGCCCAGTGGCTGGTGCTCACCGCCCTGGACCAGATCGCCTGGACGCTGGATCTGCGGGGGGACGATGTGGCCTGCACTCCAGTGTTCCTGTCCTATCTGCTCATCGGGCGGGAGAAGGCCACCCTGTGCGTCCACAAAGAGATCCTCAGCGGGGCGATCACGGACGAGCTGGCCGCCTGCGGGGTAGAGCTGGCGGACTATGACGGCATCTACGGCCTGCTGGCCGCCCTGCCCCAGGGGGACACAGTGATGGTGGACCCCGCCGGGGCCAACTGCCGCATCCTGGGCAGCATCTCCGCCCATGTGCTGGAGCAGCCCAGCCCTGTACTGCTGATGAAGGCCGTCAAAACGCCCCAGGAGATGGAACATGTCCGGCAGGCTCACATTCGGGACGGCGCCGCCGTATGCCGCTTCATCCGCTGGCTGCAGGAGAGCGTCGCCCGGGGCGACCAGGTCACCGAGCTGTCCGCCAGCGCCAAGCTGGAGCAGTTCCGCAGCGAGGTCGGCGGCTTTTTAGAGCCCAGCTTCGACACCATCATGGCCTACGGCCCCCACGCCGCCATCGTCCACTACTCCCCCACCGCCGAGAGCGACATCCCCATGCAGGCGCGGGGCCTGTGCCTGTGCGACAGCGGCGGGCAGTACCGAGACGGCACCACCGACATCACCCGCACCATCCCCCTCGGCCCCCTGACCCAGGAGGAAAAGATCTCCTACACCCTAGTGCTCCAGGGGCACCTGCACCTGGGCGCGGCCAGGTTCCTGTACGGCACCTGCGGGGCCAATTTGGACTATCTGGCCCGCGGTCCCCTGTGGCAGCGCGGTCTGGACTATAACCACGGCACCGGCCACGGCGTGGGCTATGTGCTATGCGTCCACGAGGGGCCCCAGAGCATGGGCTGGAAGCTGGACGGCAAATTCGTGCCCCAGGTGCTGGAGGAGGGGATGATCATCTCCAACGAGCCCGGCTTCTATCAGGCGAGCCAGTACGGCATCCGCCACGAAGATCTGATGCTGGTGCGCAAGGGGGAGGCCACAGAGTTTGGCCAGTTCCTGTATTTCCAGACCCTGACCATGGTGCCCTTCGACACCGCCGGGCTGGATCTGTCCCTGATGAGCGACGAGGAGATCGGCCTGCTCAACGCCTACCACCGGACGGTGTATGAAACGGTGTCCCCCCTGCTGTCCGGCGAGGATCTGGCCTGGCTGGAAAAGGCTGTAGAGCCGGTGCTGCCCCTGGACGAGGCCGGGGACCCGGACCGGAAGGCGGCGGGGAAGGACACCCCGGAGCGCCAGTCCATGCAGAGGGCGCTGGATCAGCTGCCCGTTCAGGAGCGCACCGTGCTGCGCCTGCGCTACTGGCAGGAAATGCCCCAGTCCCGCTGCGCCCGCCTGCTGGGCATGTCCCGGCCGCAGCTGTCCCGGCTGGAGCGGCAGGCCACAGAGGCCCTGCGGCGAAAGCTGGAGCAGGAAAAGGGATAAAAAAAGGGCGTGGCCTTTTTGCTGCGTCCTCAAAAGAAAACACAGCCCCTTTGCCGAGGGGCTGTAGACAGTGCTCCCCCGCAGATAATATCTGCGGGGGAGCGAGACTGTCAGGATGCACGCAGGCCAGCCCTCGATCTCTTGCGAAAAAGTCGGGCTGTCCTGCGCGAGAGGTGTCATTTCCGACGCACATGTCGTCGGAAATGACGGATCAAAGCCTTATTCCGCCACCTGCGGGTGGCGGAACTCCCTGCGGGAGGGCTTTTTTGACAAGCTGTGCGGGGGAGCGTCTATATCTTCTGATCTGGACTCCGCTTTTCGGTCACGCCTTTTTGGGCGTTCAGTGCATTGCGGGGGGCCGGTTTGGCCGGCTTCTCCCGCTCAATACACCTCGTACCGGCCGATGGTGAACAGCTCACCGTGGCCCATGGCTTCGGCCTTGGTCTGCTTGCCATTGGCGACCGCCAGGATCTCCTCATAGATCTCCTGGCCCACCTCGCTGATCTTCTTGGTCCCGGTCACCACAGTGCCGGCGTTGATATCGATGTTATCCTCCAGCAGGCGGTAGGTCTTGTCGTTGCCTGTGATCTTGATCACCGGCACCAGGGGGAAGCCGGTGGGTGTGCCCCGGCCGGAGGTGAAGCAGATGATCTGGGCGCCGGCGGCAGCCATGGGGGTGACTACCTCGCCGTCCTGTCCCTCCGCGTTCATCAGATACAGGCCGTGCTTGGTGGGGGCCTCGCTGTACTCCAGGGTGCCCACGAAGGGGCGGGTGCCTGACTTAAACATACCGCCCAATGCCTTTTCGCTGACGGAGCTGACGCCGCCGTCAAAATTGCCCGGCGTGACCAGCGCGGCCCGGTTGCTGGTGCGCTCATAGTTCTTGGTGCTCTCCTCCAGCACCTGCTCCACATGGCGGACGATGCGCAGGATGTCCTCCCCCACCTCCGGGGTAGCGGCGCGCTTGGCCAGAATATGCTCGCAGCCGATCAGCTCGCCGATCTCGGTGAGCATGGCGGAGCCCCCCTGGTCGATGATATTGTCTACGGCCATGCCCAAAGCGGGGTTGGCCGCAATGCCGGAAGTGGCGTCAGTCCCGCCGCACTTCAGGCCGATGAGAAGTTCGCTCACGTCAAAGGGCACCCGGACCTGGGCAGAGAGCTTTTGGGCCATGCGGGTAGCGATCTCCACCCCCTTGGCGATGGTCTTGACCGTTCCGCCGCACTCCTGGATGGTGATGCACTCCACCGGCTTGCCTGTGGGGGCAATGCCGTCATACAGCTCCTGAACGGATACCCGCTCACAGCCCAGACCCACCAGAAGTACCGCGCCCACATTGGGGTTGCGGCCCAGGCCGATCAGGGTGCGCACGGTCTGGTCCAGATCCTCGCCGTGCTGTCCGCAGCCCACGGGATGGGGCATGGCCACGGCGGACTTCACCTGATCGGCGATCCGCTGGGCCGCGTGGTCGGCACAGAAAACGGAGGGGATCACGGCCACATAGTTTCTTACGCCGAA
>CAKUHX010000042.1 GCA_934659475.1 uncultured Oscillospiraceae bacterium | reverse complement strand
GATCCTTGGTGATGAGCAGTTGGCGGGGCTTGCTGCCCTCAAAGGGGCCCACGATCCCCTTCTCCTCCAGCTGGTCCACCAGCCGGGCCGCCCGGGCGTAGCCCAGCTTCAAGCGGCGCTGGAGCATGGAGACGGAGGCCTGTCCCGTCTCAATGACCACCTCGGCCGCGGCATCGATGAGCTCGTCGTACTCGCTGTCCACCTCCTCGGGGGCAGTGCCGCCCACCCCCTTGGCGCTCTTGTCCTTCTCGGCAGCGTGCTGCTCGATCTCGCTGAGCACCTGGTCATCGTACTGGGCCGTGCTGCCCCGCTTGACGAACTCCACCACCGAGGCCACCTCCTGATCGGAGATGAAGCAGCCCTGCACCCGGGTGGGCTTACCCATGCCCAGAGGGAAAAACAGCATGTCGCCCCGGCCGACCAGCTTCTCCGCACCCATGGTGTCCAGAATGATGCGGGACTCCATGGCGGAGGCCACAGCAAAGGCGATGCGGCTGGGGATATTGGCCTTCATCAGGCCGGTGATCACGTCGGCGGAGGGCCGCTGGGTAGCGATCACCAGGTGCATGCCGCTGGCGCGGCCCATCTGGGCCACCCGGCAGATGGACTCCTCCACCTCTTTGGCGGCCACCAGCATCAGGTCGGCCAGCTCGTCGATGATGACCACGATCTGGGGCATCTTCTCCATGCCCTCGGTCTGAGCCGCCTTCTTGTTGTAAGAAGCCAGGTCGCGCACCCCCACCTCGGCGAAGGTGCGGTAGCGCTTCATCATCTCTGTCACCGCCCACTGCAGGGCCCCGGCCGCTTTCTTGGGGTCGGTGACCACGGGGATCAGCAGGTGGGGGATGCCGTTATAGATGCCCAGCTCCACCATCTTGGGGTCCACCATGATCAGGCGGACCTCCTCCGGCGTGGCCTTATACAGCAGAGAGATGATCAGGGAGTTGGTGCACACCGACTTACCGGACCCGGTGGTGCCGGCGATCAGCAGGTGGGGCAGCTTGGCGATATTGCCCACGATGCAGTTGCCGCCGATGTCCTTGCCCACAGCGAAGGAGACCTTGGACGGGCTATCCTGGAAATTCTTGGAGGACAGCACCTCGTAGATATTTACGGGAGAGACCAGCTTGTTGGGCACCTCGATGCCCACCATGGAGATCTGATCGGGGATCGGGGCGATGCGCACGCCGGAGGCCCCAAGGGCCAGGGCGATGTCGTCCGCCAGATTGGTCAGCTTATTCAGGCGCACCCCCTGGTCCAGCTCCAGCTCATACCGGGTGACCGAGGGGCCCCGGGTAACGTTGACGATGCTGGCGTCGATGCCGAAGGAGTGGATGGTGTCCGACAGGCGGCGCTTGTTGGCGTCCAGCTCTGCCAGCACGTCTCCGCCGATCCCCCCGGCGCTCTGGTTCAGCAGGGACAGGGGCGGGTATTCATAGGGCCGCTCCTCCCCCGCCCCCTGCTGGATGTCACGGGCGATCTCCTGAGCCAGCTGAGCGCTCTCCTGCTGGGTGAGCTTTCCCGGCTGAGGCGGGGCCGCCATGGGCTGCTCCGGCGCCGGGGGCTGAACGGGGATCTGACGGGGCTGCGGGGGTGTCTCCGGCACCGGGACAGGCTCCGGCGGCACCACAGGCCCGGGCACTGTGGGGACCGGTTCGGGTACCGGCTCCGGGCGCACAGGACTGTGGGGCGGCTCCGGGCCTTGCGGCTGCTGCTCAGCCGCGGCGTTCGGCTGCTCCCTTTTCCCGGTCAGCAGCTGGTCAGGTGAGAGCACCCGGGGCGTGCGGTCAAAGAAGCTCTTTTTCTTTTGGGGGGCAGCGGGCTCCGGCTGTACGGGGCCGCCCTCTCCATCGTCCATGGGGATGTCAATGGCCGCCTTGCGCCGTTCCGCGGGGGCTGGCTGGCGCTCCTCCCGCCGGGCCGCTCTGGCGGGGGGCTCCGGCTCCTCCTCATACTCATACCGGGGCCGGTCAAAGATCCAGCCGGCCACATCCGCCAGCGAGCGGTCAAAGGCCCCCAGGGCCATCAGGGCAAAGGCCAGCGCGGACAGGATCGTACTGCCCAGAGAGGTAAACAGCGCCACCAGGCTCTGCCCCAGCAGACCGCCCAGCACACCGCCGGACTTCAGCTGCTCTCCGCTGTTCCACAGGGCGGACAGCAGTTCCTTGTCCCAGGGCAGCAGCTGGCCGTGAAAGCCGTGGATGATGCACCCAAAGGTCACTGGCATCAGCAGGGCGCAGCACAGGCGCAGCAGCACCGGGCGGCCCCGGTGAAAGGCCAGAATGAAGGAGGCCAGCAGCAGGCAGGGACACAGCAGCCAGAATCCGTAGCCCAGCAGGCCCTTCATCAGTCCGCAGAAAAAGTCGATGAACAGCGCCTGCATCTGCAGATAGCCAAGGCCGCAGCAGACGGCCAGCAGAAGACACACCCCCGCCCCGATCTCCCGCCGCATGGGCTTTGGCGCATTCTTTTTGCTCCCCCGGCCGCCGGTGCCGCCAGACCGCTTTGTCTGGGTCCCCCCTCTGGAAGAAGTGGCCCGGCTGCCGCCGGAGCGCTTTTGTGTGGTTGCCATAATTACAGACCTCGCTTATAAAGGAGTTAAACTTTACAGTGTCCAGCCACTAAGGCTGAGTACCAGGAAGACAGCGCCGGCGATCCAGCAGTACCAGGCGAAGGCCCCGAACTTGCCCTTTGCGGCCAGCGTATCCACCAGCCGGATGGAGAAATATCCCACCACTCCGGCAACAGCCATGCCCAGCAGGTATTTGGGCAGGATGCCCTCCGCCAGAGGTTCGGCCGACTTCACCGTTTTGATGACCTTCAGCAGGGTGGCCCCAAACACGGCGGGCAGGGACAGCAGGAAGGAGTACCGCACGGCAAACTTCCGCTGAAAGCCAAGGGCCATTCCGGCGGAGATGGTGCAGCCGGAGCGGGACAGGCCGGGCACCGTGGCAAAGCCCTGGGCCACGCCCACCAGCAGCGCGTCCTTCAGGGTGGCGTTCTTGGCGGTCTTGCGTCCGCCGCCGTATTTGTCGGACAGGAACAGGATGCACCCGGTCACCAGCAGAGCGCAGCTGACAAATACCGGGCTGGCCCCCAATGCCTCAATCCTGTCGTCAAAGGGCAGAACAGCGAACAGGGGCAGGGTGCCCACGATCACCAGCAGCACCAGCCGTCTGGCCTCCGGCGGGTTCCCCCGGGCGGGAGTTCTGGAAAACAGGGCGGCGATCCCCCGGAAGAACTCTAAGATCATCTCCAGCACGTCCTGAAAATAATAGACGCACACGGCGATGAGCGTTGCGAAGTGCAGCAGGATGTTGAACAGGTTATCCGGCTCTGCCATGCCGAAAAAGTGCTGGAACAGAGACAGGTGCCCGGAGCTGGAGATGGGAAGGAACTCCGCCACCCCCTGTAAAAAACCTAACACAACAGACATCAGATAGGTCATAGCCTATGTACCTCCAGATGGCATAAGATCACGCTTACTATACTATCATGATCCCCGGAAAAATTCCAGTCCTTTTCTGTCCCTTATGAAAACTATGTTCCACTCCCCCGGTCCTGGCGGGCGTGCCAGCCTTTGGCCGGCACGCCCATCCCGCACCATTCAGTCCCGCGGCGCCGCCTTCTTCTCCCCTATCATCTCATGCAGACACGCCAGCGCGTCAGACAGCCCGCCGATCTGGTCGATCAGGCCCAATTCTACTGCCTCCTCGCCGTAGATCACGCTGCCCACATCGGCGGCCAGCTCTCCGGTGCGCAGCATCAGCTTTGTAAAGGTCTCACGCTTTATATGACTGTTGGCCGTTACAAATTGGGTGATCCGCTCCTGGATGCGCTCAAAATAGTAGAAGGTCTGGGGCACCCCGATCACCAGCCCGTTCAGCCGCACGGGATGGATGGTCATGGCCGCCGACGGCGCGATAAACGACCGCTTGGCCGACACCGCCAGAGGCACCCCGATGGAGTGCCCGCCCCCCAGCACCAGGGACACCGTGGGCTTTGACCTGCTGGCGATCAGCTCCGCGATGCCCAGCCCCGCCTCGATATCGCCGCCCACGGTGTTCAGCAGGATCAGCAGGCCATCCACCTGGTCGCTCTCCTCCACTGTGGCCAGCAGGGGCATGACGTGTTCATACTTAGTGCTCTTGGTCGTGGGCGGCAGGATCTGATGCCCCTCCACCTGGCCCACGATGGTCAGGATGTGCACCGTCCCCCGGCTGGTCTCCACCTGCGTAGAGCCAAAGTCCACGATGGACTGTTCATGCTGCTCTTCTTCCCCGTTCTGCTCCTGTCTGGCCCAAGTCTCCTCCATACGCGCACCCTCCTGTTCCGGGATCTCCAGAATAGCATGCGCTGTCTTACGCAAAAAATTCCCGGCGGAGCAGATCCGCCGGGAATTTCAGACCCATATTACGCCAGTACGGCCTTGTGGAACACCTTTTTGCCCTTCTTGATCATCAGGCCCTCTCCGGCCAGATCGTCAGCAGTATAGGCGGCGGTGGCGCCGGCCACCTTCTGTCCGTTGACCTCGACGCCCCCCTGCTCCACCAGACGGCGGGCCTCCTTCTTGGAGGGGGCCAGCTTGCACTTCACCATCAGATCCAGAACGCCGATGGCGCCGTCGGTCAGGTCCTCGGCGGTCAGCTGGGTGGCGGGCACGTTGCTCATGTCACCGCCGCCTACGAATAGAGCCTTTGCAGCCTCCTCCGCCTTCTTTGCCTCCTCCTCGCCGTGGACCAGCTTGGTCAGCTCGTAGGCCAGGATCTCCTTAGCCTTGTTCAGCTGGCTGCCCTCCCACCTGTCCATCTCGTCGATCTGCTCCAGGGGCAGGAAGGTCAGCATCCGCAGGCACTTGAGCACGTCGGCATCGCCCACGTTGCGCCAGTACTGGTAGAACTCATAGGGGGTGGTCTTGTTGGGATCCAGCCACACCGCGCCCTTGGCGGTCTTGCCCATCTTCTTGCCCTCGCTGTTCAGCAGCAGGGTGATGGTCATGGCGTGGGCATCCTTGCCCAGTTTGCGGCGGATCAACTCGGTGCCGCCCAGCATGTTGCTCCACTGGTCGTCGCCGCCAAACTGCATGTTGCAGCCGTAGTGCTGGAACATGTAGTAGAAGTCATAGGACTGCATGATCATATAGTTGAACTCCAGGAAGGACAGGCCCCGCTCCATACGCTGCTCATAGCACTTGGCCCGCAGCATGTTGTTCACAGAGAAGCAGGCGCCCACCTCCCGCAGCAAATCCACATAGTTCAGGGGCAGCAGCCACTCGCTGTTGTACAGCATCCGGGCCTTGCCCTCGCCGAAGTCGATGAAGCGCTCCATCTGCTTCTTGAAGCACTCGGCGTTGTGGTTGATGTCCTCGGGGGTCAGCATCTTCCGCATATCCGTGCGGCCAGAGGGGTCGCCGATGCGGGTGGTTCCGTCGCCGATCAGGGCGATGGGCTTATTGCCCGCCATCTGCAGGCGCTTCATCAGGCACAGGGCCATGAAATGGCCCACGTGCAGGCTGTCCGCCGTACAGTCAAAGCCGATATAGAAGGTGGCCTTCCCCTCGTTGATCATCTTGGAGATCTCTTCCTCGTTGGTCACCTGGGCGATCAGGCCCCGGGCCTTCAGTTCCTCGTAACAGGTCATACAATATCCTCCTCAAGCTTTATTTTTTGTTCTTGTTTTTCCTTTAACACATTGTAGCCTACCACGCCCACGATCACAATACACGCCCCGGCGATAGACAGCGCGCCCATATACTCGTGATAGAACACCGCCACTAGGATTGGATTCAGCACCGGCTCGATCCCCGTGACCAGGCTGGCGGTGATGGGGGGCGTGGTTTTCAAGCCAACGGTGAGGAACACGAAGGCCAGGCCCACCTGGAACACACCCAGCACCAGCATGCTGATCAGGGCGGTCCCCTCCAGCCGGGGCTGCTGCACCAGCTGGGGCAGGCCGATCACCGTGCTCATCACTGCGCTCCAGAACACGGAGGAGATGGGGTCGCCGTCTGGCATATCGTTGAGCATGAACACGCAGCCATAGGTCAGGCCGGACAGCAGGGCCAGCAGGTCGCCGGACAGGTGCCCGCCCCCCAGGCTCTCCAGAAAGAAGCACAGCACCCCCAGGAACACCACCGCGCAGGCGGCCAGGTCCAGCCTGCCCGGACGGCGGTGGAGGAATACGGCGGACAGCAGGATCACAAAGATGGGTGCGGTATACTCCAAGACGATGGCGTTGGCCGCCGTGGTGATCTTATTGGCCACGGCAAACAGCACGTTGGTGGCACACACGCAGCAGGCCCCCAGGAAGATCCACCGGTTGAACCGGGGCCTGTGCCGAGTGGCCGCGAAAAAGATCATATAGACCACCAGCGCGATCCCGTTGCGCCCGGCGTTCAGAGCCAGGCCGCTCCAATCCGGGATCAGCTTGATGCACAGGCCGCCCAAGCTGTACAGCACTGCGGCGATAAACACATACAGCACACCTTTTCTCTCTCCAGACATAACGCTCCGCCCTTTCCGCCCGACTTCGGCAAAATAAAAACGCCCGCCGTCCCTTTGGGGACAGAGGGCGTAAAACGCGGTACCACCTCTGGTCCGCCCCTCCTCGCGGCGGGGCGCTCATGGAGTCCATGACTCCGGCGCGATAACGGGCGCGGCCCGGCCTGTCCCCTACTGCGCAAAGCGGTTCGGGCGGCTGCTCCAAGGGGTATTCACGGCCGGCGCCCCTCCTCCTTGCACCAAACGGAGGCTCTCTGCGCGGGCGGCCCGGCGGCTACTCTTCCTTTTCACTGCAGTGTGTGAACTGTAACACAGCTTTTGAGGTTTGTCAAGGGCGATCTTCCGTCCAGCGGCGGACCGCAGGCGGGTCTTGCGCATAGGCCCCGCACCGTGGTAGAATCGTGGAAAAGGGGGCCTGTCCGTGTCCTGGTTCGTCTATATCCTCCGCTGCGGCGACGGGACGCTGTACACCGGCGTCACCGACGATGTGCAGCGCCGCTTGGCCGCCCACCGGGCGGGAAAGGGTGCCAAATATACCCGGGGCCGCGGGCCGCTGGAGCTTGTCTACACCCAAGAGCAGCCGGACAAGTCCGCCGCCCTCCGCCGGGAGTTCCAGATCAAAAAGCTGACCCGCCCCCAAAAGGAGCGGCTCATCTCCGCCCAGCATGGATAGAGGGCAGTCCCCGGCCGCAAAGCGGCCGGGGACTGCCTTTTATTTGGTCACGCAGAAAAAGGTGAACTCCCCCAAGGCCAGCACGGCCCCGGCCTCGTCCCGCAGCTCCGCCTTTACAAGGGCAGTAGCCCGCCCCCGGTGGATCACCCAGCCCTCACCGATGAGTTTTCCCTCTCCCCGGTTGCGGAGAAAATGGAGCGTGCAGGTCTGGGTCACATAGCTGCGGCCGTCGGTATGGACGGCACTGCCGGCGGCATTGTCCAGCATGGTGTCCAGCAGGCCGCCGTGGACCATGCCGAAGGGGTTCAGCCCCTCGGGGAAGATCTCCATAGAGGTCAACGCGTGGTCCTTCTCCACCAGATCCACCGAGATGTGGGTGTAGCGCATGAAGGCGTTGTCCTTCTCCCGTTCCTTCTGATTTTCCATATACCGGTCCACAAGCATCCCCTCATTTCACCACAACATTTTTCTCCCCCAGGCGCTCCTTCAGGTCGTTCACCAGGGAGGGCAGGATCTGGCATCGGGTGCCCACCCGCTTTTTGCAGTCCTCAAAATACAAGATCGCCTGCTGCTCCCCCGGGAAGAAGGACAGGGCCAGCCGCACCTTCCGCAGCCGCGGATCCTCCCGGCTGGGCAGGCGCAGCCACAGCACCTGCTCCCGCTTTTCCGGGTCCCCCAGGTCACTGAGGGGGCGGATGGAGTCCACCATGATCTGGGGCTCCTTCTCATCCCGGACAGAGATGCGTCCCTCCACCAGCAGGGCACTGTTGTCCCGGATATAGCCGCCGCTCTCATCCATCACCCGGGAGAAGCACAGCAGCTCCATGCCGCCAGTGTCGTCCTCCAGATCAACATAAGCCATCAAGGTGTTGTTCCGGGTGGTGCGGGTCTTATAGTTGGCCACAATGCCCGCCACCGTCACCCGCTGGCCGTCACGAAAGTCCTGATCGCCCTCCTCCCGGGCAAAGTCCGATGTGATCGCCCCGATCGGCACCGCCCCCCGGCGGCGCACCAGCTCCCTGTACTGATCCATGGGGTGGCCGGTGAGGTAAAGCCCCGTGGTCTCCTTCTCCATGGTCATCAGCTCGGCGGCGGAATACTCCGGGATGTCCGGCAGCACAAGGGCGGGTTGGGCGGCTGGTCGCTCCTCCTGTGTGCCCATGCCGAACAGGTCCAGCTGCCCCTCCACATTCCGGCGGCGGCTCTCGGCGATGCCGTCCAGCACCTGGCCGTACACCTGCATCAGCTGGGACCGGCGGCAGTTCAAAGAATCGAAGGCCCCAGACTTGATCAGGCTCTCCAGCACCCGGCGGTTCAGCTCCTGATCATACATCCGGTCGCAGAAGTCCATAAAGCCGGCAAAGGGCCCGCCCTCAGTACGTTCCTTCAGCATTCCGTTCATAAAGGACCGGCCCACCCCCTTCAGGGCGGCCAGGCCGAAGCGGATGCCCCCGGAGGAAACGGAAAAATCGGGCTGAGACTCGTTGATGTCCGGGGGCAGAAGGGGTATGCTCATCTCCCGGCACTCGCCGATGTACTCCGCCACCTTCTCGCTGGAGTCCAGTACCGAGGTCAGCAGGGCCGCCATATACTCCCGGGGGTGGCGGCACTTGAACCACGCTGTCTGATAGGCCACCACGGCATAGGCAGCGGCGTGGGCCTTGTTAAAGGCGTAGTTGGCAAAGTCGTAGATCTCATCATAGATAGATTGGGCCACATCGGCGGGCACGCCGTTTTTCACGCAGCCCGCTATCCCCCGGGCCGGATCGCCATTGATAAAGAACTGACGCTCCCGCTCCACGTCCTTGGCCTTCTTTTTAGACATGGCCCGGCGGATCATATCGGCCTGTCCCAGGGAGTACCCCGCCAAGCGGCGGAAAATGTCGATGACCTGCTCCTGATAGACGATGCAGCCGTAAGTGATGGACAGGATGGGCTCCAGCAGGGGGTGCTTATAGGTCACCTTAGAGGGGTCCTGCTTGCAGGCGATGAACCGGGGGATCGAGTCCATGGGCCCCGGGCGGTACAGGGCGATCAGAGCGGTGATGTCCTCGATATTCTGGGGCTTCATGCTCACGCACACCCCGGTCATGCCGCTGGACTCCAGCTGGAACACGCCGGAGGTCCTGCCCTCGGACAGCATCTTATAGACCTCGGGATCCCCCTCCGGAACATCCTTCAGGGTGAAGTCCGGCTGGCTTTTCCGCACCATCTCCACCGCGTCGTTGAGGATGGTCAGGTTCCGCAGGCCCAGGAAGTCCATTTTCAGCAGACCCAGCTCCTCCAGGGTGGTCATGATATACTGGGTGACGGGCACGCCGTCGTTGGTGGCAAGGGGGACATACTCATACACCGGCTTGCTGGTGATGACCACCCCAGCAGCATGGGTGGAGGCGTTCCGGGGCATCCCCTCCAGAGCCATGGCGGTGTCGATGAGCTTTTTGATGCGCTCGTCCCCGTCGTAGCTCTCCTTCAGCTGCTTGGACAGCTTCAATGCGTCCCCCAGGGTGATGTGCAGGTTCCCCGGCCCGCCGGGGATCTGCTTGGCGATGGCGTCCACCTCGGCGTATGGGATGCCCATGACACGGCCCACGTCCCGCACGGAGGCCCGGGCCGCCATGGTGCCGAAGGTGACGATCTGGGCCACGTGGTCGGCCCCGTACTTTCGGGCCACATAGTCCATCACCTCCTGCCGCCGGCGGATACAGAAGTCGATGTCGATGTCGGGCATGGTCACCCGCTCCGGATTCAAGAAACGCTCAAAGTACAACTGATACTTCAGGGGGTCGATGTCAGTGATATTCAGGCAGTAGGACACCATGGACCCTGCGGCGGAGCCCCGGCCGGGACCCACGGGGATGCCGCTGCTCTTGGCAAAGCCGATGAAGTCGGAGACGATGAGGAAATAGTCCACAAAGCCCATCTTCCGGATCATGCCCATCTCATAGTGCAGCTGCTTCAGCTTGTCCTCGCCCCCGTCGGGGTAGCGCCGGGCAAAGCCGTCCAGACACAGCTTTTCAAAATAGGCGTCGGCGTCCGTCCATCCCTCTGGCAGCTTGAAGTTGGGCAGGTGGTATTTGCCGAACTCAAACTCCACGTTGCAAAGCTCGGCGATTCTCGCCGTGTTCTCCAGCGCCTCCGGGTGCCGGGGGAACAGGGCCGCCATCTCCTCCTCGCTCTTGACGTAGAACTCCTGGGTCTGGAACTTCATCCGCCCGGGGTCGTCCAGGGTCTTGCCCATCTGGATACACATGAGCACATCCTGAGTCTCCCAGTCCTCCTTGCGGATATAGTGGGCATCGTTGGTGGCCACCAGAGGGATGCCCGTCTCCTCATGCAGGCGCAGGATGCCCGCGTTCACCTTCTGCTGCACGGGGATGCCGTGATCCTGCATCTCCAGGTAGTAGCCGTCCTCCCCGAAGAGCTGCCGCATCTCCAGAGCGGCCTCCCTGGCCTTTTCATACTCGTCCGCCATGAGCAGGCGGGGGATCTCCCCTGCCAGACAGGCGGACATGGCGATCAGCCCGCCGCAGTGCTCCCGCAGCAGGTCCATATCGATGCGGGGCTTGATGTAGAAGCCCTCTAAAAACGCCTGGGAGACCATATAGGACAGGTTGCGATAGCCCGCCTCATCCCGGCACAACAGCACCAGATGGCGGGACTCCGCGTCGAACTCGTGCACCTTCTGGAACCGGGTGCGGCCCCGAGGGGCCACATAGACCTCGCAGCCGATGATAGGCTTGATCCCCTCCGCCTTACAGGCCCGGTAGAAGTCCACCGCCCCGTACATCACCCCGTGGTCGGTGACGGCCACCGCGGTCTGGCCCAGCTCCTTCACCCGCTTTGCCAGCTGCTTGATGCGGCAGGCCCCGTCCAGCAGAGAAAATTCCGTATGCAGATGTAAATGGACAAAGGCCATGATAGACCGCCTTTCTGTCTCTCCTCCGGGCCGCGCCCGGGCAGCTTTCTGTCATGTTCAGTCCTTCTCCTTCGCCAGCTCCACCAGCTTGCGCAGGCGGTGGTTCAGGGCAGACT
>CAKUHX010000041.1 GCA_934659475.1 uncultured Oscillospiraceae bacterium | reverse complement strand
CTGCGGATCATAAAACAGCCTCCTTTACAGTCGTTCAAAGGACCGCGGGCGCCCCGGAGGGAGCGCCCGTCGGGCGGGGGAAAGGATCACTTCTTCTCGGGATACTCGTACCAGCCCTTGCCGGTCTTACGGCCGTACTCGCCCTTGATGACCTTGTCCACAACGCAGAAGCTGGGCATATCGTTGGGGTCGCCGCTCTCGGCGTAACGGTCGCGGCGGACATAGTAGTTCACGTCCAGACCGGTCATATCCATCAGCTTGAAGGGGCCCATGGGGTAGCCCAGACCCTTTTCGCAGGCGGTGTCGATGTCCTCGATGCTGGCGATGCCCTTCTCCAGCAGGTTGCAGGCCTCGCGGGTCACAGCGGCGTTGATGCGGTTGGCGACAAAGCCGGAGATCTCCTTGTTGATGGTGATGGGGGACTTGCCGGTGTTCAGGCAGAAGGCCTTAGCGGTCTCCACAGTCTCGTCATTGGTGTAGGGGTTGCGCACCAGCTCCACCAGCTTCATGACCAGAGCGGGGTTGAAGTAGTGCATGTTCAGCAGGCGCTGGGGGTTGACCACCACGTCGGCAAGCTTGGAGCTGCAGATGTTAGAGCTGTTGGTGCCGATGATGGTGTCGGCCTTGACGACCTTGGACACGGCGGACAGGGTGTCCCGCTTGATCTGCAGGTCCTCCTTCACGGCCTCGATGACCAGATCGGCGTCCTTCACGGCCTCCTCCAGGTCAGTGGAGTAGCTGATGTTGGCAGAGACCTTGTCGGCCTCCTCCTGAGTGATGCGGCCCTTCTCAACGCGGCCGGCCAGGTACTTGTCGGCCCAGGCGTGGGTCTTTTCCATGGCCTCGGGGCGGCGGCCGTACATCACGACTTTATAACCGTAAGCGCGGCCGGCCAGAGCAACATTCATACCGATCTGCTGGCCCATGGCGCCGTTGGCGCCCAGAACAGCAACGACCTTGATGTCTTCGATCTTCATGGTGATTCTCCTTTTTATTGTTTGGCTCCCTTCTCCCCCTCGGCGGGCGGGGAGGAGAAGGGGCAGAAATCAGGTTCGGTCCAGACAGGGAAAACTCAGTCGCACATCTCGATCAGGGTAGCCATAGCCTGGCCGCCGCCGATGCACAGGGTGGCCAGACCGATCTTCTTGCCGGTGCGCTTCAGGGAGTGCATCAGGGTGACGATCAGCCGGGCGCCAGTGCAGCCCAGGGGGTGGCCCAGAGCGATGGCGCCGCCGTTGATGTTGACCTTGGCGGGGTCCATGCCCAGGTCACGGATGCAGGCCACGGACTGGGAGGCGAAGGCCTCGTTCAGCTCCACCAGGTCGATGTCATCGATGGTCATGTTGTTGCGCTCCAGGATCTTCTTGGTGGCGTAGTAAGGACCATAGCCCATGATGGTGGGATCCAGGGCGGCCACGGTAATGTCGATGATGCGGGCCATGGGCTTCAGACCGGTCTCCTTCACCTTGTCCTCGCTCATCAGGACCACGGCGGCGGCGCCGTCGTTGATGCCGCAGGAGGTGCCGGCGGTCACGGTGCCCTCGCTGCCGTCGTTGCGCTTGTTCAGGGGCTTCAGCTTGGCCAGGACCTCCAGCGTGGTGGTGGGACGGGGGGACTCGTCGGTGTCAAAGACGAACTCCTTCTTCTTCTCCTTCACGGTGACGGGGACGATCTCATCCTTGAAGTAGCCAGCCTCGATGGCGGCCAGGGCGCGGCGGTGGCTCTCAACAGCGAACTCCTCCTGCTCCAGGCGGGTGATGTTGAAGCGCTCGGCCACGTTCTCAGCGGTCTTGGGCATGCTCAGGCCGGGACCATAGACGGAGGCGGGGCAGGCGGTGGAGCCGGCCTCGACATTGGAGTCTACCAGAGTGTTCTTGTTGCCGCCCCAGCGGGTGCCGCGGAGGTAAATGGGGGCGCGGCTCTCGCACTCGGTGCCGCCGGCCACGATCACGTTGGCCTCGTCCAGCCAGATCTGCTGGCAGCCGGAGTAGATGGCCTGCATAGCGGAGGCGCACAGGCGGTTCACAGTGAAGCCGGGCACGGTCTCGGGCAGACCGGCCTCTAGGGCTACCAGACGGGCGATGTTGGAGGCCTCGGTGCTCTGACGGACCTCGCCCAGCATGACCTCGTCCACCATCTCGCCGGAGACGTTGGCGCGCTTCAGGGCCTCTTTGACCACCACGGTGCCCAGCTCATGGGCGGGAACGTTCTTCAGGGAGCCGCCGTATTTGCCGA
The DNA here is from genome assembly GCA_934659475.1 of uncultured Oscillospiraceae bacterium. GTDB lineage: Bacteria > Bacillota > Clostridia > Oscillospirales > Oscillospiraceae > Lawsonibacter. Next base: position 9,135 of record CAKUHX010000041.1, on the reverse strand, counting down.
TGGCAGTGCGGCAGCCGCTCATGATGTAAACATTTTTCTTTTCCACAGTGTGTATCTCCTTTCACCTCATAAAAAGTCGAGCATACAGTGAGTACAGGCTCACACTGGAATATTATAGCATGATCTGTGCCAACTTTTGAAGAGGGGAAAAAACGTGTAAAAAATGCGGATTTTAAAACGAGGGACGGGATAAAAATAAAAAAATGAAGAAAAGAGGGCTGGACCGGCAGAAGAAACGCTTGTGTGAAGAAAAGAAAAAGTGTGAATTAAGCGCTGTGAACAGGAATGAAAAAGTGTGAGTTCACACTTTGGTGATGGGAAGTGAGAAATAAAAAGCCGGCGTTTTGCGGGGGAAAAAGGCGATTTTAAGGGTTTATGGGCGCCGTGCCGGACAGAGCAACTTGGCACAAAGTATGCTTGTAATAAAAGCAGCAGCGTGCGTCTATTGTAAGAACCATATTCGCGAAGGAGGAAGCAGTGATCCTTATGGAATTTGAGAACGTTTTATATGAGGTCAAGGACGGCATCCTTTATCTGACCCTGAACCGGCCTGAGGCCCGCAACGCCCTGTCCCCGGAGATGTGGCGGGACATCACCGCCGCCGTTCAGGCCGCCCGGGTGGACGACAGCATCCGGGTGGTCATCGTCAGCCACACCGGCGACAAGGCCCTGGCCAGCGGCGCCGACATCCGTGAGCTGCACGAGCGCTATTACATGCTCCAGATGCTGGGCACCGCCACCGAGGCCCTGCAGGCTCTGGAGAACCTGAACAAGCCCACCATCTGCGCCATCAACGGCTTTGCCCTGGGCGGCGGCTGCGAGCTGGCCCTGGCCTGCGACATCCGCGTGGCCACCAGCCGGTCCAAGTTCGGCCAGCCCGAGGTGAACCTGTCCCTGATCCCCGGCGCCGGCGGCACTCAGCGTCTGCCCCGGCTGGTGGGTCCCGGCATCGCCAAAGAGATGATCTTCACAGGTAAGATCATCACTGCCGACGAGGCCAAGGAGATCGGCCTGGTCAACCACGTCACCGAGGACACCCACGAGGCCGTGCTGGCCGAGGCGGAGAAGATCGCCCGGAAGATCATGGAGAAGGGCCCTGTGGCCATCCAGATGGCCAAGCTGTCCATCAACATGGGCTGCAATGTGGACATGAACACCGGCCTGATGATCGAGCGCCTGTCCCAGACCATCGCCCTGAGCACTGAGGACCGCAAAGAGGGCACTCTGGCCTTCCTGGAGAAGCGCCCTGCCCAGTTCAAGGGCCGCTGAACGTACTTATCAACACATTCGATCGGTAAATAATGAGGAGGAGTTTGTTATGAAACCTTTGGAAGGCATCAAGGTCGTAGAGCTGTCCACCATGCTGGCCGGCCCCATGACCGCCCGTATCCTGGCCGAGTGGGGCGCCGACATCATCAAGGTAGAGACCTTCAATGGCGATGCCTGGCGTAAGCAGGGCGGCACCACCATGTCCCCCACCACCCCCGACGCCAACCCCAACTTCGACATGCAGAACCTGAACAAGCGGTTCGTCTCTCTGAACCAGCGCACCCCCGCCGGTCACGAGGCCATGATGAAGCTGCTGGAGGGGGCCGACGTGTTCCTGACCAACTTCCGCGAGCAGGCTCTGGAGGGCATGGGCCTGGCCTATGAGCAGCTGAAGGACCGCTTCCCCCGTCTGATCCACGCCGCTGTTCTGGGTTACGGCGACAAGGGCCCCGATAAGGACCGTCCCGGCTACGACTATACCGCTTTCTTCTCCCGTTCCGGTCTGATGGCTGACCTGCCTCCCGCAGGCGCCGGTCCTCTGGTACCCATCGGCGGCGTCGGCGACCACAGCGTGGCCGTGGCTCTGTCCGGCGGTATTGCCGCTGCCCTGTATCGCCGCGAGAAGACCGGCCTGGGCGAGCGGGTGGACGTGTCTCTGCTGCAGATCGGCAGCTTCATCGGCTCCACCGGCATCCTGAACGGCTTCAACGGCCGTAAGCTCCCCCGCGACCGCTACGACTGCGGCCACGCCGGCAGCAACACCTATCAGTGTGCCGACGGCGAGTGGCTGTACATGGCCGCCATCGACTACAAGAAGCACTTCCCCGCTTTCTGCAAGCTGATCGGCATGCCCGAGATCCTGGACGACCCCGACTACAACACCTCCGAGGCCTACTACAAGAACAAGGCCGCTCTGACCCACATCTTCGACGGCGTGTTCGCCCAGAAGACCACCAAGGAGTGGCACGAGCTGCTGGAGGCCAACGATCTGCCCCACGAGATCCTGCGCCACTTCAAGGATGTGCCCGACGATCCTCAGGCCATCGCCAACCACTACGTGAAGAAGTACGAGTATAAGGATGGTACCAAGACCGTGTTCGTGAACGGCCCTGTCCACTTCCGCTCCGTTGACCCTGAGAAGTTCGAGTACAAGATCTCCGGCCCCATCGGCCGGGATACCGCCGAGGTCCTGGCTGAGCTGGGTTACACCGAGGATCAGATCAAGGCCATGTACGAGGCTCAGGAGGTCAAGTAACATCCGTTCCCGGGAGGAAATTACATGTATACATTTGGAATCGACATCGGCTCCACCTCCAGCAAGGCCGTCATCCTGAAGGACGGCACGGAGCTGACAGCCCACTGCGTCATCCCTCTGGGCACCGGCACCATCGGCCCTGAGCAGGCCCGGGAGCAGGTGTTCCGCCAGACCGGGCTCAAGCCGGAGGATATGGTCTACACCGTGGTCACCGGTTACGGCCGCATGAACTGCGAGTATGCCGACGAGCAGATCAGTGAGCTGAGCTGCCACGCCAAGGGCATCCACTTTCTGATGCCGGAGATCCGCACCATCATCGACATCGGCGGCCAGGACGCCAAGGCCCTGAAGATCTCGGACAAGGGCCAGCTGCTGGCTTTCCAGATGAACGACAAGTGCGCCGCCGGCACCGGCCGGTTCCTGGATGTGATGGCGAAGGTGCTGAACGTGGACATCAACGAGCTGGGCCCCCTGTCGGAGCGGGCCCAGCACCCCGTCAGCATCAGCAACACCTGCACGGTGTTCGCCGAGTCCGAGGTCATCTCCCAGCTGTCCTCCAATGTGCCCATTGAGGACATCGCTGCGGGCATCCACAACTCCGTTGCAAAGCGGGTGGCCGGCATGGCGCTGCGGCTGGGCCGGCCTGAGTCCCTCGCCATGAGCGGCGGCGTTGCCCTGAACATCGGCGTTGTCCACGCCATGGAGCGGGAGATCGGGTGCCCCGTCCATGTACACCCCCTGTGTCAGTCGGCGGGAGCCATTGGCGCGGCGGTGTTCGCATGGGAAAAATATTGTAAAAAAGAAGGTAAGAACGTATGAGCGAAACTGTGAATACCACTGCCGCCCCCGCTGGGGAGCAGGCCGCTCCCGCCCCCAAGCCTAAGCGCCCCAAGGCGAAGTCCCTGCTGATGATCGGCGAGCAGACCAATGCCCTGTTTGAGAGCGCCCGCCTGGCCAAGGAACGGGGCGAGAAGGTGGGCTGGTCCGCCTCCATCTTCCCCCAGGAGATCGCCGAGACCCTGGGCATCGTGGTGCTGTATCCCGAAAACCACACCGCAGGCATCGCGGCCCGCCATCAGGCCGACCCCTTCCTGCAGGAGTGCGAGGGTCCCCTGGGCTACTCCAACGACCTGTGCGCTTACGCCAAGCTGAACCTGGCCTACACCGCTGTGCTCAATGGCGAGAGCGAGGTGGAGCTGCCCGACGGCGGCAAGATGGTCAAGCCCGATTTCCTGCTGCTGACCAACAACATCTGCAACCAGCTGACCAAGTGGTATGAGAACCTGGCTCGCCAGCTGAACATCCCCGTGTTCTTCATCGACACCTGCTACAACCCCATGGACTACGTCACCGAGACCCGTGTGCGCTATGTCCGCGCCCAGATCGACCAGCTCATCAAGGACCTGTGTGCCTTTACCGGCAAGACCTGGGACGAGGAGCGGTTCAAGGAGGTCATGCGTGTCTCCCAGCTGAACAGCTACCTGTGGGAGCGCGCCAACAACCTGATGGACCACAAGCCCGCCCCCATCGGCGGCTTTGAGCTGTTCAACTACATGTCCGCCATGGTGTGCAACCGCGGCAAGGACTCCACCACCGCCATCATGCGCCAGCTGAACGAGGAGATGGAGCAGCACATCAAGGAGGGCACCTCCACCTTCCCTGTGGAGGAGGAGTACCGCGTGTCCTGGGACGGCATCGCCTGCTGGCCCTATCTGAGCCACAACCTGCGCACCCTGAAGAAGTACGGCGTCAACATGGTGGCCTCCAGCTACGGCAAGGCATGGGCCATCAAGTATGATGACCTGGATGGCATGGCCCGGGCCTACTGCTTCGCCTCCACCAACGGTGACAATGCCACCACCATGATGGGCCGCCGCATGGAGGCCCTGAAGCGCATGGACTGCGAAGGCACCATTTACCACGTCAACCGCAGCTGCAAGGTCATGGACTGCCAGATGATGGAGGTCCAGCGCCAGCTGTCCGAGATGGCCGGCGTGCCCTTCACCTCGTTCGACGGCGATCAGGCCGACTACCGCAATTACAGCGAGGCCCAGTTCGAGACCCGCATCCAGGGCCTGGTCGAGGTCATGAAGCAGAATAAGGAGGCTAAGAAAAATGGCTGATCTACAACAGAGCATTGCCCGTCTGCAGGGGGCCTGTGAAAACCCAAGAGCGCAGCTGGACTATTATCTGGGCCAGGGCAAGAAGGTCGTGGGCTGCTTTGCCCCCTGGGCTCCCGAGGAGCTGGTCCACGCCTCCGGCATGATCCCCATGGGCATGTGGGGCGGCCATACCGAGCTGAAGCTGGCCAAGAGTTATCTGCCCGCCTTCGCCTGCTCCATCATGCAGGCCAACATGGAGTTCGGCCTGAAGGGCGTTTATGACGGTATGAGCGCCGTGATCATCCCCGCCATCTGCGACACCCTGCGCTGCATGACCCAGAACTGGCGCTTCGGCATCAAGTCCATCCCCGCCATCGCCATCGTATACCCCCAGAACCGCTCCAACCCCGCCAGCACCGACTATCTGGTCAGCGAGTATGAGACCGTTCTGACCCAGCTGTACACCATCACCGGCAAGATGATGAACGAGGACGCCCTGCATCAGACCATCGAGGTCTATAACGAGCACAACAAGACCATGCGGGAGTTTGCCGCCGTGGCCAACGACCACCTGGACGTCATTACCCCCAAGGTGCGTCATGCCGTGTTCAAGAGCGCCTTCTTCTTCGAGAAGAGCGAGCACACCGCTATCGTCAAGGACATTATCGAGGGGCTGAAGGCCCGTCCTATGTACAACTGGACCGGCAAGAAGGTCGTCCTCACCGGCATCATGTGTGAGCCCGACCAGGTGCTGGACATCCTGGCGGAGAACAACGTGGCCGTTGTGGGCGACGATCTGGTGCAGGAGTCCCAGCAGTTCCGCGCCGACACCCCCGAGAAGGGCGGCGGCGGCCTGAAGCGTCTGGCCCTGCAGTGGAACGAGCGGTATGGCTGCTCTCTGATCCACGAGCTGGGCAAGCCCCGCGGCGGCCAGCTGGCCAAGCTGTGCCAGGAGACCGGGGCCGACGGTGTGATCGTCTGCATGGTCAAGTTCTGCGACCCCGAGGAGTACGACCAGCCTTGGCTGGAGAAGGACCTGCGCAGCGCCGGCCATCCCTGCGTCAGCATCGAGATCGACCAGCAGAACGCCAGCTTCGAGCAGATCCGCACCCGCGTCCAGACCTTCTGCGAGTCCCTGTAAGTCTGCCCGATCCCATAGAGATCCCCTGGAGGAGCCGCTGCTCCTCCGGGGGATCTTTTGTGCTTTGGGCCGCGGAGACAGGAATACCCCGGGGCCTGTCCTCATAGGATGGGAGAGAACAAGGACAGGCAGGGGGCGGAAGGATGAGAGCGTTTGAACAGGCGGCATCGGTGCTGCCTATGGAGCTGCGTCGGCAGGCCATGGCCCTCCCGGAGGGGGAGCGGGCCCGGACAGAGGAGCTGCGGCTGCGGTGCGGCTGGCCCATGACGGCGGTACTGCCCGAGGGGGAGGTGCCCCTGTCACGCCGGGCGGTGGTGCCGGAGGACCTGGAGCTGCTGCTGGAGATCGCCAGCCGCTCCTCCATCCACGCAGTGCTGCCCCAGCTGCGGGAAGGCTATCTCACCATTGAGGGGGGGCACAGGATCGGCATCTGCGGTACGATGGTGACCCAGGAACAGCAGGTGCGGACGATCCGGGCCCTGTCCTCCGTCTCCATCCGCATCGCGCGGCAGCTGCGGGGCACGGCGGTCACAGTTCTCCCCCGTCTGCTGGAGGGGGACAGGCTGTGTTCCGCCCTGATCGCAGCGCCGCCCGGCCTGGGAAAGACCACGCTGCTGCGGGAGCTGGTGCGGTGTATCTCAGAGGGGGAGGGCGGCCCCGCCCTGCGGGTGGGGCTGACCGACGAGCGGGGAGAAGTGGCAGCCCTGTACGGCGGAAGGCCCCAGCTGGAGGTGGGCCGGCGGACCGATGTGATCGAGGGCTGCTCCAAGGCGAGGGGGGCCATGCTGCTGCTGCGGGCCATGAACCCCCAGGTGCTGGCCATGGACGAGATCACCGCACCGGAGGATGTGGACGCCCTGACCGCGGCGGCGGGCTGCGGTGCGGTGCTGCTGGCCACCGCCCACGGGGAGCGGGGAGGGCTGTCCAGTCGTCCCCTCTACCGCAGGCTGCTGGAGGAGAAGATATTCCGGCGCCTTGTGACCATCGGACGGGGCACGGCCGGACGGGAATACGAGGTGAAGGAGCTGTGCTGAAGCTGTTGGGAGCGATCATGGCGGCGGCGGGGTGCGCCGGGCTGGGCCTGAGCCGGGACCGCCAACTGCGGGAGGGCGTGCGGACTCTGGATCAGCTGATCCGGGGGCTGGCCCTGCTGGAGGGGGAGCTGGCCCTGCGGTGCCAGCCCCTGCCTCAGCTGCTGGAGGGGCTGGCCAGACGCTGCAGCGGGACGGCGGGGCAGCTGTTCGCCGCCTGTGCCCTGGGGCTGGATGACCCGGAACGGGCCGCCTTTTCCGCGGTATGGGCCGGGGAGGTGGACGGGCTGGAGGGCCTGTCCCCAGAGGGGCGGGACTTGCTGCGTCCCCTGGGCCAGTATTTGGGACGGTATGAGACCGCGCGGCAGTGCGGCGCGGTGGAGGAGACCCGAAAGCAGCTGGCGCTGCTGCGGGAGCGGGAGGGGGAGAACTGCCGCCGTATGGGCCGGGTCTATCAGGCCCTGGGGGTGACCGGCGGGGCTTTTCTGATGATCCTGCTGCTGTGAACGAAAGGGGGAGGTCTGCGTGGATGTGGATCTGATCTTTAAGATCGCGGCCATCGGGATCGTGGTGGCCGTACTGAATCAGGTGCTGACCCGGGCGGGGCGGGATGAGCAGGCCATGATGACCACACTGGCCGCCCTGGTGGTGGTGCTGATGATGGTGGTGCAGGAGATCGCCGACCTGTTCACCATGGTCAAGACCCTGTTCCACCTGTGATGGAGGTCATGGGAAAGGTGGCGGCGGCCGCGGTGACCGCCGCGCTGTGCGGGGCTGTGGTGCGCCGGGGCGCGCCGGAGTTCGGCCTGCTGCTCACCCTGGCCGCCGGCGTGTGGATCCTGACCATGGTGCTGGACGGCCTGGGGGCGGCGGCGGCCATGGCGGAGCAGCTGGCCCGTCTGGCCCAGCTGGACGCCGCTGTCGTGGGCCCCGTGCTAAAGACGGTGGCGCTGGCTCTGATCACCCGGGTGACAGCGGAGGTCTGCCGCAGCGCCGGAGAGGGGGGCGTGGCCGCCTTTGTGGAGACGGCGGGGGCGGTGCTGGCCCTGGCCGCCGCACTGCCCCTGATGGGGGCGGTGCTGGCCCTGCTGGAGGAGCTGCTGTGAGGGGCCGGGCGCTGGCCGTGCTCCTTCTGCTTCTGGCGCTGACTGCCCCCGTGAGCGGGGCGGAGGAGAGCGCCGCTTACGGGGCGGAGGAGCTGTTTCAGGCGGCGGAGGACTACGGCGTTTCCCGGTCGGACGGCCTTTCCGGGGGGATAGCCGGGGTGCTGCGCAGGGCGGCGGAGGCGTTGGTCCCTCTGATCCGGGAGATGGCCCCCGCCGGGGCGCGGCTGGTGGCCGTGGCCCTGCTGTGCGCCCTGGCCCAGGGGATGGTCCCGGAGGGAGACAAGGGGGCGATGCAGGCGGTGGAGCTGGCCGGGGCGCTGTCGGTCACCGCGCTGGCCGTGGGCGATGTGGGGGCCATGATAGGGCTGGGGCGGCAGACGGTGGAGGTCATGGACGGCTTTTCCTCCCTTCTGCTGCCGGTGCTGGCCGCCCTGACCGCCGCCACCGGTCAGGTGGGGGCGGCCGCGGTGCGCCAGGGGGCTACGGTGCTGTTTGCCGACCTGCTGATGAGCGCCATGGACGGGCTGCTGATCCCCCTGATCTACACTTATGTGGGGGCCTGCTGCGCCTGCGCCGCCGTGGGCAGCCCGGGCCTGAAAAAAGTAGCGGAGCTGATCCGCGGGGGCGTACAGGGGGCGCTGACCGTGTTCCTGCTGCTCTTCGTGGGCTGGCTCACCGCCAGCGGGGCCGTTGCGGGGTCGGCGGACGCGGCAGCGGTGAAAACGGCGAAGATGGCTATCTCCCGGGCGGTGCCCGTGGTAGGGGGAATCCTGTCCGACGCGGCGGAGACCGTACTGGCCGGCGCGGGGGCCCTGCGGGGCACCGTGGGGGCGGTGGGGCTGGCGGCGACACTGGCCATCTGCCTGATCCCCTTCCTGCGGCTGGCCCTGCACTATCTGACTTATAAACTGGCCGCCGCTCTGGCGGGGATGGTGTGCGATATGAGATCATGTAAACTGATGGATGACATCGGCTCCGCCTTCGGCCTGATCCTGGGCATGACCGGCGCCTGCGCCCTGCTGCTGCTGGTCAGCCTGATCGCCGCCGTGGCGGCGGCTGTCCCGTGAGCGCCCTGCGTGACTGGGTGCTGGGGGTGGCGGCGGCGGCCATCCTGGCGGCCCTGGCTCAGACCCTGATGCCCGAGGGGCCGGTAAAGCGGGTGGGAAAGCTCACCTGCGGACTGGTACTGCTGGCGGCGGTGCTGCGCCCCCTGCCGCTGTTCGACCCAGGG
>CAKUHX010000040.1 GCA_934659475.1 uncultured Oscillospiraceae bacterium | reverse complement strand
GGGCAGGGCGTATCTCATCAGGGAGATGCCCGAGATGGCAAAGCCCAGCCCATCGTCCGGCGTCAGTTTTTCTTCCATAGTATCTCCGACAGTAAAAATAGTAAATCAAAATAGATAGTAAATGAACAGGACTAATTATAGCGGAGCATAGATTTTGTCAAGGGGAAAATTCAGGGACAAAAAAGTCCCGAAAACGCGGAGCGTTTCCGGGACTTGGAGGCCGTATAGGGTCGTATGGCCGCTTAAATCAGGCCAATATAGGGGGACACCACAAGCACTGTGGTGCCGGCCAGAAGCAGGGGGAGCAGGATCCGGATGACGTGCCGGATATAGGTGGGGTAGGGGATATTGAGCAGCTCCAGAACACCCATTTTGGTGGCCTCGGGGTATAGGCCGCTGGCGGTGAAGTTCAGGCCGAGGGTGAAGCAGGAGATCAGCAGGGTCTGGCCGCCGGCGGAGCCGATGCGGCTGTCGGCGAACAGAGTGAAAGCGACGGCACCCAGGATAGGCATGGTGATGCCGGCGGTGCTGGAGGTGCCCTGAATGAACAGGGCGCTGACGCAGTAGGTGGCCACGGCGGCGATGGCGAACAGCCACACGGGGACGCCGGAGAGCATGTTGCGGATCCAGTAGACGAAGGTGACGCTCATGCCGCTGGTGCCGGAGCCCATCAGCAGGGTGATGCCGCGGGAGACGGACACCACCAGAGTGATGCTGACCAGGCCACGGGCGCCGCCGATGAACTCCCGGGCGAACTCCTGCAGGGACAGGCGGTTGATCATGGCGACGATGACGCTGCCGATCAGCATCATATAGGTGAACTCGTCAAAGTACCAGTCGCCCCACCAGGTGAAGCTGTTCACGCCCAGCAGGTCGGCCAGGACGGGGATGTGCTCGTTCAGCCAGATCTGGGGGTAATTGACCACCTCGTACATGGTCTGGCCGCCGCAGGGGATGGCAGACCAGGGGATGTACCCGATGATGATAATAAGCACCATGATGGCGAAAACCGCCAGAGACCATTTGCGCCGGGCGGTCAGCTCGGGCAGCTCCTTCTCGTTGTGGTCGGCCATCAGATCGTTGACATCCATTCCATAGACGACAGAACTGGTGGGATCCTTCTTCACCTTTTCCGCGTAGCGGATCACCAGAACGGTGCCCACGGCGTAGAGGACGATGAACAGCACCACGCGCATGAGGATGCCGGTACCAAGGGACAGCTCCGGGTTGTTGATGGCGGACACAGCCACGCCCGTGGAGTAGGGATTGACCACGCTGGCCATATTGCCCACCACGGCGGCGACGAACAGGACGTAGAAGCCGGTGAGCACATCGTAGCCCGCCTTGATGCACAGGGGGATCAGCACCAGGGCGTAGGCGGGGAACTCCTCCCAGGCGCCGTAGACGGTACTCATCAGGGCGAACATCAGCATCAGGATCGCCAACAGCTTTTTCCCGTTGTACCGCTTCAGCAAAGCGCCGACGCCTGCGTCCATGGCGCCCACATAGTTGATGATGGCCAGAAACGCGCCGGAGACCAGGATGGAGGCGCTGACGTCGGCACCCTTGGCAAAGCCCTTGATGGGGGCCATAAAGACGTCCCACAGACCGGCGGGCTGGGTGCCGGTGCCCTCTACCACGTTGCCGTCGGCGTCGAAGGAAGCGTTGTAGTGGACGATGCGCTCCCCCGTTTCACTGCGGGTGACCACAGAGACTGGGATGAACCAGGTGAGCATTGCCACAAAGATCAATACGAAAAAGAGCAGGACCATGGAACCGGGCATTTGAAATTTCTTCTTCTTGCTCATTACAGATACTCCTCCCACAAAATGGTTTATGATAGCTGGGGGACGCCCTCGATATAAACCTGACGGGTCTTGGTGCCGTAGTCCAGGGGGTGGCCGTCCCAGAGGACGATGTCAGCGTCCAGACCCACCTTCAGCTCGCCCTTGCGATCCTGGATCCCCAGCACCTGGGCGGGATTTACGGTGACGGCCTTCAGGGCCTCCAGGCCATCCATACCGTAGCGTACGGCCAGTCCCACATAGGTGGTCAGGAAATACATGGGGGTCACGTCGTGGTCGGAGCAGATGCAGACCTTGACTCCGGCGCGGCTGAGCACTCCAGCGGTGGCGAAGGTCTTGCCCAGCGTCTCGGGCTTGGAGCGGGAGCTGAAGGAGGGGCCGACGATCACGGGGTGATCGAACTTGGCCAGATGATCCACAATGGGGATGGCGTCCGTGCCGTGGATAATGACCAGGTCAAAATCAAACTCCTGGGCCAGACGGATAGCGGTGCAGATATCATCGGAGCGGTGGGCGTGCATATGCACGGGCATCTCCTTATTCAGGACCAGCAGCATATGCTCCATACCCCGGTCTTTATGGAAATGGGTGCCGGCCTTGGTGGCCTCCTCCTTGCAGTATTTGTACTCCAGGGCGTCGTCAAAACTCTTGCGCAGCTGGTATGCCACGCCCATGCGGGAGCAGAAGCTGTAGTTGGCCTTTTTGGGATTTTCTCCAACGCTGCACTTCATGGCGGTCATGCGGCGGACGATCATCTCGTCGGGAACGCAGCCGGTCAGGCGGATGGTGGAGGCCACCCCGCCCACGACGCCGTCGCTGCCGGGGCAGACACAGCAGGAGGTCACACCGGCGCGCACACAGTCTTTGACGGCGCGGTCAAAGGGATACAGACCGTCCAGAACCTCCAGTTCCGGGGTAGAGGTGCCCGAGTAGTCGCAGCAGTCATCCCCCTCACTGCCGCCGCCCTCCTCGCTGATGCAGATATGGCTGTGGGCATCGATCAGCCCGGGGGTGATGTGGCAGTCAGAGGCGTCAACGACCTCTTCGCCCGGCAGAGGGGCAAGGGTGTCCGCCATGGCAGTGATCTTTCCGCCCTCGATCCGGATATCCTGCGGGACAAAGCCATTGCGGGAGAATATAAGTGCGTTTCCGTTTTTAAGCAGCATAGATCTGCCTCCTTTTGATTTGGATACTGCATGCAGAAGCTGAGATAAGTGTAGACCTTGAACTAAGTTGAATGTCAAGCAGGAATATGATAAACTGGATATAGATCCATGAAAAGAGGGGAAAACAGTGGGAAGAAGGACGTTCAACATCGGGGAGATCGCGAGAATACTGGGGGTTCCGGCATCTACCCTGCGTTTTTGGGAGAAGAAGAGCCTGTTCCGCATCGGAAAAGGGGACAACCAGTACCGGCAGTATACCACGACCGACCTGATCCGGATCGCGGATACGGTTTTCTACCGCAATATGGGCATCCCAATCAGCCAGATCAACGATTTTTTAACGGTGCCGCTGGAGGATCACGGAGCCTTTTTGGAGACGATGCAGGTGCAGTTGAATGAGAAGATCATGCAGTACCGGCAGATGGAGGAGCGCCTGCGCCGCCAGCGCACCCACTATGCCTGTCTGAAGCAGCTGCTGGAGCACCCCTATACCATGGAGGAGGTGCCCTTTCAGAGCATTTCCCCCTGGGAATTCTGGGAGCGGGAGAATCTGAACCGCTACATCGAGGATCCCACCTGCTATGTCTGGTTCCGGAATACGGCCGCCGGTACGCCGGGACAGAAGGGACTGATCCGGGACAGTGTCCCGGGGGAGGAGAAGGGGCCGCCCCTGTGGGTGCGGGAAGGGAACAAAAAGTACCTCACCTTCCCGGTACGGGCATTGGAGGAGGACAACTACCAGGGGGTAGAGGCGGAGGAACTGCTGACACAAATCGGAACACGGTATGAAACGGGGGCCTATTTTGCCCAGCATCTGCTCACCTGTATGGAGGACGGGAAGAGCGTTGAGTACTTGAAGGGGTATTTAGAGCTGATCGGGCCAAAATAAATTGGCCGACCCCCTTGACAGAGACACCCTCGGGGGGTATTATGATGACACCCCACCCCCCGGGGGTGTATGCCGGCGGGCGGGCACTGTCCCCAAGTGGGGAAACCGGAGGTACTGTGCATGAAGCAGAAATTCGATATTACGGGCATGAGCTGTGCCGCCTGCTCTGCCCATGTGGAGAAGGCGGTGCGCAAGCTGGAGGGCATCCGCTCCGCCGATGTGAGCCTGATGACCAACTCCATGATGGCGGACTTTGACGAGAGCGTCCTGTCCGCCGACGACATCATCCAGGCGGTGAAGGCCTCGGGCTATGGGGCCTCTCTCCCCGCCCGGGCCGGGGCCAAGGCGGAGGAGCGCCGCCCCAACGACATCCTGCAGGAGGAGCTGGCGGGGATGAAGCGCCGCTTCGTGTGGTCCATGGTGTTCCTGCTGCCCCTGTTCTACCTGTCCATGGGGCATATGCTGGGCATGCCGATCCCCTCCTTCCTGTCCGGGCATGAGAACATGGGGGCCTACGCCCTGACCCAGCTGCTGCTGACCCTTCCCATCCTCTATATCAACGACAAGTACTACAAGGGCGGCTTCAAGGCCCTGTGGGACCGGTCGCCCAACATGGACTCTCTGGTGGCCGTGGGCTCTGCCGCCGCCATGGTGTACAGCATATTCGCCCTGTACCAGATCATCTACGGCGTCAGCCGGGGGGACATGGCTCTGGTGGAGCAGTATCACATGAACCTGTACTTCGAGTCCGCGGGCATGATCCTCACCCTGATCACCCTGGGCAAGTTCCTGGAGACCCGCTCCCGGGGCAAGACCGGGGAGGCCATCAGCCGCCTGATGGACCTGGCCCCCAAGACCGCCAGCGTCCTGCGGGACGGGGCGGAGGTGGAGATCCCTGTGGAGGAGGTCAAGGTGGGCGACCGGGTGGTGGTCCGCCCCGGCCAGTCCATCCCCGTAGACGGTGTCATTATAGAGGGGCAGTCCGCCGTGGACGAATCCGCCCTCACCGGCGAATCTATCCCCGTGGACAAGGTCCCTGGGGACAAGGTGGCCGCCGCTTCCATCAACAAGTCGGGCTCCTTCGTCTTTGAGACCAGCCGGGTGGGGGAGGACACCACTCTGGCCCAGATGATCCGCCTGGTGGAGGAGGCATCCGCCTCCAAGGCCCCCATCGCCAAGCTGGCTGACCGGGTGGCTGGAGTGTTCGTCCCAGTGGTCATGGCCATCGCCGCCATCTCCGCCGCCGCTTGGCTCGTCACCGGCCACGGCGTTACCCAGGCCCTGACCGCCGGCGTGGCCGTGCTGGTGATCTCCTGCCCCTGCGCCCTGGGGTTGGCCACCCCGGTGGCCATCATGGTGGCAACGGGCAAGGGCGCGGAAAACGGCATTTTGGTGAAGTCCGCCGAGGCGCTGGAGACCCTGCACACCGTGGACACCATCGTGCTGGACAAGACGGGCACTCTCACCCGGGGCAAGCCCGTGGTCACCGATGTGATCCCCGGCGGCGAGATGGACGAGGACGGCCTGCTCACTCTGGCCGCCTGTCTGGAGGGCCCCTCTGAGCACCCCCTGGCCTCCGCCATCGTTGAGCGGGCCCAGGAGAAGGGGCTGACCGCCTCCAACGTGAAGGAGTTCCGGGCTGTCCACGGTCTGGGCGTAGAGGGCACCATCGGCGGCCGCCCCTTCTGCGGCGGCAGCCGGGCCATGATGGAGGAGCGGGGCGCCGATCTGGGCGGCTTGGCCCAGCAGGCCGACGAGCTGGCCGCCCAGGGCAAGACTCCCCTGTACTTTGCGGATGACAAGAGGGTGCTGGGCGTGGTGGCCGTGGCCGATACCCCCAAGCCTACCAGCGCCGCCGCCGTGTCCGCCTTCCGCCAGCTGGGGCTGGAGGTGGTCATGCTCACCGGCGACAACCGCCGCACCGCCGACGCCATCGGCAAAGAGCTGGGGGTCACCCAGGTCATGGCCGAGGTGCTGCCCCAGGACAAGGAGCGGAAGGTAAAGCAGCTGCAGGAGCAGGGCCGGAAGGTGGCCATGGTGGGCGACGGCATCAACGACGCCCCCGCTCTGGCCCGGGCGGACGTGGGCCTGGCCATCGGTGCGGGCACCGATGTGGCCATCGAGTCGGCGGACATCGTGCTGATGAAGTCCGACCTGCTGGACGCCGCCGCCGCCATCGAGCTCAGCCGCGCCACCATCCGCAACATCAAGCAGAACCTGTTCTGGGCGTTCTTCTATAACTCTCTGGGCATCCCCCTGGCCGCCGGCGTGTTCTATGCCGCCCTGCGCTGGCAGCTTGACCCCATGTTCGCCGCTGCGGCCATGAGCCTGAGCTCCGTCACTGTGGTGTCCAACGCCCTGCGCCTGCGCTTTTTCAAGAGCAAATTCAAGAAGGAAGTCCCCGGCCCCGCGGCCGGTGATGAGGGGGAGGAAACGCCGTCCTGCGCCGGCCCCTGCCCCGTTGATACAGACAAGCATGAAGGAGGAAGCAATACTATGGAAAAGACTTTGGAGATCCGCGGCATGATGTGTGCCCACTGTCAGGCCCACGTGGAGAAGGCTCTGGCCGCCGTGCCCGGCGTCAGCGCCGTGAAGGTGGATCTGGAGGGCGGCAAGGCCGTAGTTACCCTGTCCGGCCCCGTGGAGGACAAGACGCTGGCCGACGCCGTGAAAGAGGCCGGCTATGAGGTGGTGTCGGTCAAATGAAGGCGGACCACGCCCAGGTGACCCGGCTGCTGAAGACCGCCCGGGGCCAGATCGACGGCATTCTGAAGATGGTAGAGGAGGACCGCTACTGTCTGGACGTGTCTAACCAGCTGATGGCCACCCAGTCCATCCTCAGTAAGGCCAACCGCATGATCCTGAGATCCCACATGGACTGCTGCGTGCGGCAGGCCATGGAGAGCGGCCAGCCCGACGAGAAGCTGGCCGAGCTGGCCGCCCTGCTGGACAAGCTGGCGGAGTAAGGCGGCACATAAAAAGCCCCCTTTTCGGAACACTAATCCGGAAAGGGGGCGTTTTTTGTGAAGAAAACGGGCGGATATTGGCTGTGCGGGGCGCTGGCCGGGGCGGCCAACGGCTTTTTCGGGGGCGGAGGCGGCTCTGTGCTGGTGCCCCTGCTCACCGGTCGGTGCGGCATGGACCAGCGCCGTGCCTTCGCCACCTCGGTGGCGGTGATCCTGCCCCTGTGCGCCCTGTCCGTGGGGATCTATCTGTTCCGGGGGGACATGGACTGGGCCGCCGCCCTGCCCTATGTGCTGGGCGGGGCCGCGGGGGGCTGGGCCGGGGGAAAATGGTTCAGGGGCGTCCGCCTGCCGTGGCTCAAGCGCATCTTCGGGGCGCTGCTCATCTTCGGCGGGGTCAGGTGCATCCTGTGACGGGCTGGCTCATCCCTCTGGCCGTGGGGGCGGCCACGGGGGTGCTGTCCGGCTTCGGCGTGGGGGGCGGGACGCTGCTGCTGGTGTATCTCACCGCCGTGGCCGGGGTGGACCAGCACCTGGCCCAGGGGATCAATCTGCTGTATTTTCTCCCGGCTGGGCTGCTGGCCCTGCCTGCCCACATCAAAAACGGCTATGTGGAGAAGAAGGCCTTGCTGCCCTGCATCGCGGCGGGCCTGACCTGCGCCGCCCTGTGCGCCTGGGCGGCCACGGGGCTGGAGGCCGACCTGCTGCGGAAGCTATTCGGCGGCTTTCTCGTCCTCATCGGCCTGCGGGAGCTGCTGGGCCGGGGCCAGGGGCAGGAAAAAGGTGAACCGGGAGCCTAACCCCTCCCGGGAGGCCACCTCGAACCAGCCGCCGTGGCGCTGGACGATCCACAGGGCGATGGCCAGCCCCAGGCCGGTGCCCCCCGTCCGGCGGTCCCGGGAGCGGTCGGTGCGGTAAAAGCGGTCGAACACATGGGGCAGCCCCTCCGGGGCGATGCCCATGCCCTCATCCTGAACGGTGATCCGGGCGTATCCCTGCCAGAGGGACAGGCGCAGCCAGATGCGGCTGCCCGGGGCGCTGTACTTGACGGCGTTGTCCGTCAGCACCCGCAGCACCTGCTTGATCAGCCCCTGATCGGCCTCGGCCACCACAGGCCGGTCCTCCCACTGGGACAGGAACACCCGGTCGGGGCAGATCATCTCCTCCTCCCGCAGCACCTCCTCCAGCAGGGCGGTCAGCTCTACGGGGCGGCACTTCACCGGTTGGGTGTCGTTGTCCCCCCGGGCCAGGAACAGCAGCTGCTCCACCAGCTCCTCCATGGCGGCGGCCTCGCTGCGGATGGCGGTGATGGACTCCTGAAGGGCCTCCGGGTCGTCCTTGCCCCAGCGGTCCAGCAGAGCGGCGTAGCCCTGGATCACGGCGATGGGGGTGCGCAGCTCATGGCTGGCGTCAGAGACAAAGCGGGCCTGAGCGCTGTAGGCGGCGTTCAGCCGCTCCAGCATGGCGTTGATGGCCTGGGCCAGGGCCCGCAGCTCCTTCTGGGCGTGCTCCGCGTCGATGCGGCTGTCCAGATGGGCGGCGTTGATCTTGTCCAGCTCTCCCGCCAGATCCTCCAGCCCACGGCGGGAGGTGAGGGCGGCGTCGTTCAGCCGGGCGGTGGCGGCGGTGAGCTCCTGAATGGGGCGCAGCACCGTTTTGATGGCCCGGTTGTTCCGCAGGGGGGCGGACAGCAGGGCCAGAGCCTGCCACAGCAGCAGGGCCAGAGCCACCCATTTTGCCGCCGCCGCGACGGGGTAGAGCTCTACGGTGATGGCATAGGCCTGATCGGCGTGGTACAGCTCCGCCCGGTAGTATGCCCTCAGATCCCAGCTGCGCAGGGCGCCGGCCAGCTCCGGACGGGCAGACAGGAAGGGCAGAGGGGGGACGGTGCGCCCCTCCGGAGCCCGGTCCAGGGGGGCGATGGTGTAGTCGCTGGCCTGCATCCACACCAGGGTGTCCGCCGTGGGCACCCCCCGCTGCTCCACCAGAGCGGCCACATCGGCGCAGCGGTTTTCCGCGTAGAATACCACGCCGCACAGCATGATGGCCCCCAGGACCAGATCCAGCAGCAGGAAAAAGCCCAGCTGCCGCAGGAACAGGCTGGCGTTCAGCCGGTTGGCGATGGAGGAGCGCACCGCCCCCACAGGGTCAGAGGCCGGGGGGCGGCGGAATCGGTTGGAGCGGTCCATATCATTCCTCCCGGATCACATAGCCCACGCCCCGCACGGTCTGGATCAGTTTCAGGCCGAAGGCGTCGTCCAGCTTGCTGCGCAGAAAGCGGATGTATACATCCACCGAGTTGGTCTCCCCTACGAAGTCGAAGCCCCACACGCTGTTGAGCAGCATCTCCCGGGACAGGACGCGGCCCTTGTTCTCCAACAGGCAGCGCAGCAGGTCGAATTCCTTTTTGGTCAGGGAGACGGGCTGGCCCTTCACCGTTACCTCGTAGCGGTCGGTGTCCATGGTCAGCGGTCCGGCGGAGAGCACTTGGGCGGGCTCCTCCCCGCCGCCCCGGCGGCGCAGAGCGGTGCGGATGCGGGCCAGCAGCTCCTCGATGGCGAAGGGCTTGGTGATGTAGTCGTCGGCCCCGGAGTCCAGACCGGACACCTTGTCCGTCACGCTGTCACGGGCGGTGACCATGATCACAGGCAGCAGGGGATTCTCCCGCCGCAGGCGGCGCAGCACCTCCATGCCCGACAGCTGGGGCAGCATGATGTCCAGCAGCACCAGGTCGCAGGGCCCGGCCACGGCCTGTTCCAGGCCGGAACGGCCGTCGTATGCCTTGGTGACGGCGTAGCCCTCATATTTTAGCTCCAGCTCTACCATGCGGGAGAGCTTCTCGTCGTCCTCTACCAGCAGGATATGCTCGTTCATTCTTTCCCCTCCCTGTCCGAGCGGCCGCTGCGGCGGCTGATCTCATCCATCACCTGCCGCCCCACATCGGCGGCAGTGTCCGCTACGGAACCCATGACACTGTTGATGGACTCCTTTTCCAGATCGGGACCGGAGAACCGGTAGCGAAAGCCCAGAAACAGCCCGAATACCAGCAGGGGGATGACTACGGCGTAGGCAAAGACCAGCAGCAGGATCAGAATGAGCACCGGCAGGGAGGTGATGGGCTGTTCCCGGCGCCAGATCTCAAATTCGTTGTCGATCAGCCAGAAGCGGGCCCGGCGCAGCAGGCGGCGCAGCCCCCGGGGCTCCTGTCTGTCCGCCTGTTCCACCGCCGGGGCGGCGGGCTGGGGCGGGGCCTGGCGCTGCTGGCGGGTGGAGAAATAGCAGTTCTCCGCCCGGGGGACGGCCCCGGTCTCTTCCAGATAAATGGCCGCGTCCAGCAGATCGCCGCCGGTGTGCTCCAGGGCCTGCTTGGCCTGGGCGTAGCTGACGGGCACATGCTGCCGCAGCTGCTCTACCATTTCCAGCGTGATCTCCATTCAAAAGCCCCCTCCGGTGCAGATCAGGTCAAGTGCAGTATACCACGGGCCCATCGGGCCCGGTACATAGAGCATACCACGTCCCGGGGGAAAATAGGAGGGCTGTTTCTTAAAATTTCCATTAAAATGCACCCCGAGACGGCCCCTTGCCCCAAGGGAAAAAGGATGGTATAATACCACAAAACGGAAGGGGAGGGACGAACTATGAAACGAGTGCGCCGGGTGCTGTCGCTGCTGCTGTGTACGGTCATGCTGGCGGCGGCGCTGGTGATGCCAGCGGCGGCCGCGCCGCTGTATTTTACCTCCCTGAACGACAGTCTGGAGCAGCTGACGGCCGAGACCATGCCCGTGTGGTTCGGCGGGGCCCTGTATGTGCCCCTGTCCCTGTTCAGCCCTACCACCAATACCACAAGGGTGGACCTGGGCCTGAACGTCAGCTACAGCACGTCCAGCAATAAGGCTACTCTGTTCAACCTGAGAAAGATGCTGGTGTTTGACCTGAATGAGGGCACCTGCTACAGCGACCTGACCGGCGAGGAGTTTGCCGCCCAGGCGATCAGCCGCGGGGGGCGGGTATACGTCCCGGTGGCTGTGGTGTGTGAGTTTTTTGGTTTCAGCTGGTCGTATAACGTCCTGCCCACGGTGGATCAGGGCTATCTTGTACGGGTGAAAAACGAGGATGTGGCCCTAGACGATGCCCGGTTCATCGACGCGGCCACAGAGCTGATCGGCCGCAGGCTGCGGGACTACAACCAGCGGATGAATCCCAAGCCCACTACGCCGGTCACGCCGGACCCGGAGCCGGTCCAGCCCGATGACAGCCCGGAGGAGAAGCCGGCCGCCGCGGTGTATCTGGGTTTTCGCTGCGTCAGCGGCAAGGAACTGACCGCCGTGCTGGACCTGATGGACCGGGCGGGAAAGCTGGGCGTGTTCTTCCTTGCCCCCGAACAGATCCGGGAGTGGGACGACCAGGTGCGCCGTATGGCGGGTACCGGCCATGTGGTCGCTCTGGCCGCCAGCGGCGAGGACGCCGCGGCCACGGCGCGCCTGTTGGAGGAGGGGCAGCGGGAGCTGGAGCGGGCTGCCTGCCAGCGCACGGCGGTGGTGCTGGCCCCCAAGGACCAGCGGGAGCGGCTGGAGCAGGGGGGCTGGATCTGCTGGCAGGACACCTTGCGGGCCGGCCCTGCCCAGGGGCAGGGCGGTACGGCCTTCAGC
>CAKUHX010000039.1 GCA_934659475.1 uncultured Oscillospiraceae bacterium | reverse complement strand
CTGGCCCAGCTGCACCAGATCCGGGGCCGGGTGGGCCGCTCCAGCCGCCGGGCCTTCGCCTACCTCACCTACCGCCGGGGCAAGGTGCTCACCGAGGTGGCCGCCAAGCGGCTGAGCGCCATCCGGGAGTTCGCCGAGTTCGGCTCCGGCTTCAAGATCGCCATGCGGGATCTGGAGATCCGGGGGGCGGGCAATGTGCTGGGCCCGGAGCAGTCGGGCTTTATGCTCAGCGTGGGCTACGACATGTACCTGCGCCTGCTGGAGGAGGCCGTTCTCACCCAGCAGGGGCAGACGGTGGAAAAGCCGGCCGGCTGCTCCGCCGACCTGTCCGTGTCCGCCAACATCCCCGACCGGTATGTGCCCTCCGCCGAGCAGCGCATGGACCTGTACCGCCGCATCGCAGCCATCCGCAGCGAGAGCGACGCCGACGACCTTGTGGATGAGCTGATCGACCGCTACGGCGAGCCCCCCCGCCCGGTGAACAACCTGATCTCCGTGGCCCTGCTGCGGTGCGCCGCCTCCTCCGCCGGCATCACCGACATCAGCCAGAAGGCCGGGTGCCTGCTGTTCTCCATGCCCAAATTCGACCTGGCCGCCGTGTCCGCCCTGTGCGCGAGCAGCAAGTATAAGGGGCGGCTGCTGTTTGCCGCTGGGGATAAGCCCTATCTGTCCCTGCGCCTGAGGAAGGGGGAGGATCCCCTGAAGGCTGCCCAGCAGGTGGTGGACGATCACGGGAAAGAGAATTAGATCCCCCTTTTGGACGAGTGGGGGCCGCGCCCCCACTCCCCCGTAGGGGCGGCCTTTGGCCGCCCGGCGGCGCATACTTTGCAAGGGCGACGACGCGCAGGCATTTGTTGGAAAAAGCAAAAAACCACCGGCGGAAAAGGGGGAATTGTGTAAAATAGGGGCTTGCGCCCGGCGGGATTATCCGATAGAATAGCCTTGCAGTCATTTCCGCGGTTCCCATTCAGGGCCGCGTTTACTTCTTTTGAGAGGAGGGCGGCCCCCATGGAGCTTTTGGAGCAGCGCATCCGTCAGGACGGCAAGGTCAAGGGCGACAGCATTTTGAAGGTAGACAGCTTCCTGAACCACCAGATGGACATCGAGCTGTTCTCCCAGATGGGCCAGGAGTTCTACCGCCTGTTCGGCAGCTGCGGCGTCAACAAGATCCTGACCATCGAGGCCAGCGGCATCGGCATGGCCTGCGTGGCCGCCCAGTGTTTCCACTGCCCTGTGGTCTTTGCCAAGAAGAGCATGTCCAGCAACATCTCCGATCACGTCTATTCCGCCCCCGTCAAGTCCTTTACCCACGGCAACCAGTACAACGCCATCGTCTCCAAGGAGTACCTCCACCCGGAGGACCGCGTTTTGGTCATCGATGACTTTCTGGCTATGGGAGAGGCCCTGCGGGGGTTGTTTTCTCTGGTGAAGCAGTCCGGCGCCGCCTTGGTGGGGGCGGGCATCGCCGTGGAGAAGGCCTTCCAGCCCGGGGGCGCCCAGCTGCGGAGCGAGGGCTACCGCATCGAGTCTCTGGCCCGGGTGGCCGCCATGAGCGAGAAGGACGGCGTGACCTTCGTCCACTGAAAAAGCCCCGTCTGTAAGATTACAACCGAATATCCGTTGATATATGCCCGAAAATATGGATCAGGCGTCTCTACCCGGCGGCCGTAAATCGCCGGACTATCGACAGAAAGCAGACGGTGTACCACCGTCTTGCCGCCGTTGAGAGACTGCCCCCGGGCAGTCTCATTTTTGTTCTTTGCCGCTGCGGCGGTTGGAGAAATAGATGCAGTACACGAACAAATCCATCAAATGGAGGAAAGAAAAGATGAAGAAATTCCTGTCTTTGGCCCTGGCCATGGCGATGGTCCTCTCTCTGGCCGCCTGCGGCAAGAAGGACGAGCCCGCCAAGTCCGGCTCCGCTTCCGGATCCGTTTCCACCGCCGGCTCCACCAGCACCGGCACCCAGTCCAACTTCAAGGTGGGCGCCATCTACATCAACAGCAAGAACGACACCGCCGGCTACACCTTTGCCCACCATAACGGCATCACCACCGCTATGAAGGAGCTGGGCCTGGACCCCGCCACCCAGCTGGTCATCGTGGACGAGGTGCCCGAGGACGACGTGCAGGTGAGCAACGCCGTGGACATCCTGGTGGGCGAGGGCGCCAACATCATCTTCGGCATCTCCTTCAACTACATGAACGCTCTGAGCGCCAAGGCTGAGGAGCACCCCGAGGTGGCCTTCTCCCACGCCACCGGCTACATGAGCAACGAGACCAACTTCAACAACTACTTCGGCCGCATCTATCAGGCCCGCTATCTGGCCGGCATCGCCGCCGGCCTGAAGAGCCTGGAGACCGGCAACAACAACATCGGCTATGTGGCCGCCTTCGGCACCGAGTACGCCGAGACCTGCTCCGGCATCAACGGCTTCACCCTGGGCGCGCAGGCCGCCAACCCCAACGCCACCGTGTATGTGAAGGAACTGGGCGCCTGGGCCGACGAGGTGAACGAGTCCGCCTTCGCCAAGGAGCTGATCGACTCCTACAAGTGCGGCGTCATCTCCCAGCACTGCGACTCCGCCCAGCCCCAGATCGCCGCTGAGAACGCCGGCGTGTTCGGCTGCGGCTACAACTCCGACATGACCGCCGACGCCCCCAACGCCCACCTGACCGCCGCCGTGTGGCACTGGAACGTGTACTATCACACCGCCATCCAGGCCGCTATGGACTGCAACGGCGACGCCTCTCAGTTCGTGTCCAAGATGGGCGGCCCCGCCTATTACGGCGGCCTGAAGGAGAACTTCGTGGACGTGTCCCCCCTGAACGAGAAGACCGTGGCCCCCGGCACTCAGGACGCCATCGATCAGGTGCGCCAGATGATCGTCTCCGGCGACTGGGACGTGTTCACCGGCACCAAGCTGAACATCACCGTTGCCGACGGCAAGGCCACCGTTGAGAAGGTCGCCGCCGACATGCTGGACAACGAGGGCAACAAGATCCTGGCCGCCGGCGACCCCTCCGTGGAGGACAGCGTCATCACCGGCAGCATGAACTACTTCGTGGCGGGCGTGCAGGAGGCCTAAAGCTCTTTCGCGACCGATCCTTTGCCGGGCCGGCCGGGACATCCCGGCCGGCCCGTTTTCCCGTTTTATTCCCATTCGACTCTTTTCACCGGCTTTGGCCCGTGCTACAATATGATCGATATTCCTTCGCCGGGCCGGTCCCCGGCGGTACAGACAGAACGACAGAAAAGGAGAGATGGCCATGGCGGAAACATACGCCGTTGAGATGCGGGGCATCACAAAGACCTTCGGCAGCGTGGTGGCCAACCACGACATCGACTTGGACCTGCGCCGGGGGGAGATCCTGGCCCTGCTGGGGGAGAACGGCTCCGGCAAGACCACCCTGATGAACATGCTCTCCGGCATCTACGCCCCCGACGCCGGATCCATTTTGGTGGAGGGCAGGCCGGTGGCCATCAAGTCGCCGGAGGACGCCAAGCGTCTGGGTCTGGGCATGGTGCACCAGCACTTCAAGCTGGTGGATGTGTTCTCCGCCGCTGACAACATCTGGATGGGCCGGGAGAAGGCGGGCTTTCTGCTGAAGAAGGACCGCTATGAGCAGGTCGCCGACATGGCCAAGCGCTTTGGCTTCGACCTGGACCCCCGCAAGCAGGTGCGGAACATGTCCGTGTCGGAGAAGCAGACCCTGGAGATCGTCAAGGTGCTGTACTACGGCGCCAAGGTCATCATTCTGGACGAGCCCACCGCCGTGCTCACGGTGCAGGAGATCCGCAGGCTCTTTGACGTGCTGCGCCGCATGAAGGAGGAGGGCCACTCCATCATCATCATCACCCACAAACTCAACGAGGTGATGGAGATCTCTGACCGGGTGGCCATCCTGCGCAAGGGGGAGCACATCACCACCGTGAACACCGCCGAGACCACCGAGCAGGAGCTGACCGAGTGGATGGTGGGCCGGAAGGTGGACCTGAACATCGACCGCCCCGCGGTGGAAAAGACCCGCCCCCTGCTGGAGATCCGGGATCTGACCATCCGCAACGACGAGGGGGCCGTGGCCATCGACCGGGTGAACTTCTACATCCGGGGCGGCGAGATCCTGGGCGTAGCCGGGATCGCCGGCTGCGGCCAGAAGGAGCTGTGCGAGGCCATCGCTGGCCTGCGGCCCATCGACAGCGGCCTGATGATCCACAAGGGGGACAACATCGTGGGCCTGTCCCCCAAGGAGATCCTGGAAAAGGGCATCTCCATGTCCTTCATCCCGGAGGACCGGCTGGGCATGGGCCTGGCCCCCTCCCTGTCCATCGCGGACAACATGCTGCTGAAGAGCTATGCCGACGCCAAGGGCCCCTTCGTGGACCGGAAGCAGGGCCGGGCGGACGGCGAGAACGTGATCCGTGAGCTGGAGGTGGCCACCCCCTCGGTGGACACTCCGGTGCGGCGGCTGTCCGGCGGCAACGTGCAGAAGGTGCTGCTGGGCCGGGAGATCAAGGCCGGCCCCAACGTGCTGGTCACGGCCTACCCCGTGCGGGGGCTGGACATCAACTCGTCCTACGCTATTTACGGCATCCTGAACCGGCAGAAGCAGGACGGGGTGGGCATCCTCTTCGTGGGGGAGGACCTGGACGTGATGATGGCCCTGTGCGACAAGATCATGGTGCTGTGCCACGGAAAGGTGATGGGCGTTGTCCACGCGGACAAGACCACCAAGGAGGAACTGGGCCTGATGATGACCGGGGCCCTGGATCTGACCCACCGGTATGAAGACAAGCCCGCCGGCATCGCCCGGGACACCAACATCGACCCCGCCGATCTGGCGGAGATGGCCCGGCAGGAGCAGGCCCAGCAGGAAAAGGAGGGGAAGTAAGATGCGCTTTCATGTGGTCAAGCGGGACAGCTGTCCCTGGTGGAAGCAGCTTCTGTTCTACCTTCTGGCCGTGGCCGTGGCTCTGGCCATCGGCGGCTGCCTGCTGCTGGCTCTGGGGGTCAGCCCTCTGGAATACTACTACCGCATGTTCACCATGGGCATGGTGGGCAACAAGATCGCCTATAAGACCTTTGAGAACTATCTGAACGTCTTTGTCCCCCTGGCCATCACCGCCTCCGCCCTGTCGCTGGCCTTTAAGATGCGCTTCTGGAACATCGGGGGCGAGGGGCAGTTCATCGTGGGCTCGGTGGCCGCGGCGGCGGTGGCCTTTAAGGCCGGACCCGTTCTGGGCAGCGGGGCGGCCCTGATGCTCATGTGTCTGGCGGCCATGGCATGCGCCGGGCTGTACGGCGTGCTGGCCGCGGCGCTGAAGGTGAAGTTCGGCACGAACGAGACGCTGCTGACCCTGATGCTCAACTACATCGCCCTGTACTTTCTCACCTATATCGCGGAGACCAAGGCCGACTGGAACTTCTTCCTCAGCGAGCAGTCCGCCCGGCCCACCTTCGCCTCCTTCGGCAAGATCGTCGCCTTCCCCAAGTTCGCGATCGGCAAATTCGACCTGAACCTGTGCGTCATCCTGGCCTTTGTCATCGGTGTGCTGCTGTACCTGTACTTGAAGTACACCAAGCACGGCTATGAGATCGCCGTGGTGGGGGACAGCCCCGGCTCCGCCCGGTACGCGGGCATGAAGGTCAGCCGCATCGTGCTGCGCACGGTGTTCCTGTCCGCCTGCCTGATCGGCCTGGCCGCCGCCTTCAAGGTGGGCACCGTGGGCATCCTGTCCACCTCCATCACCAACGACGTGGGCTGGACGGGCATCATCGTGGCCTGGCTGGCCAAGCTGAACACCGGGGTGATCTTCCTGGTGTCCGCCCTGATCAGTATGCTGCACTACGGCTCCACCGTGGCGGCGGCCACCTTCTCCCGGGTGGACTCCAGCTTTGCCAATATGCTGCAGGGCGTGATCCTGTTTCTGGTGCTGGCCGCCGATTTTATGATCCGCTTCAAGCTGGTCCGCGCCGGGAAGGAGGGCAAATAAATGGATAAGACCGCTGTTATCACCTCGTTCCTCCACAATATCGTGGTGTACAACATCCCCCTGCTGTACGGCACCGTGGGGGAGATCTATGTGGAAAAGTCCGGCAGCCTGAATCTGGGCGTTGAGGGCATCATGGCCGTGGGAGCCATCTTCGGCTACATCGTGGGCTGCTGGGCCAACTCCATGGCCGTGGGTATTCTCACCGCCGCCCTGTGCGGGGCCCTGTGCGGCCTGCTGTTCGCATGGCTCACCGTGTCCCTTCAGGCAAACCAGAACATCACCGGCCTGACCATGACCACCTTCGGCCTGGGTGTGTACTTCTTTGTGGGCAACGCGGTGAAAGCCGTGTCCTGGCCCGCTATGGGGGACTACCCCAGCATCAAGAACGGCTTTGCGGACCTCCCCATCCCCGGGCTGTCCGGGCTGCCAGTGGTGGGCCAGGGCCTGTTCACCCACAACCTGCTGGTCTATCTGGCGGTGGTGGTGGCCGTGGTCTCACAGCTGTATCTCAGCCGCACCCGCGCCGGCCTGTGCCTGCGCTCCATCGGCGAGGATCCCGCCGCCGCCGACTCCGTGGGCATCAACATCAAGCGGTATAAGTACATCCACATCTGCATCGGCTGCGCCATCATGGGCGTGGGCGGGTACTACATGGGGCTGAACATGTCCGGCTCCTTCTCCAGCGGGTGCTGGATCAACGGCTACGGCTGGATCGCGGTGGCCCTGGTGATCTTCGCCAACTGGAACCCCGCTCTGGCCATCCTGGGCACCTTTGTGTTCGGCTTTTTCAACACCCTGCGGGTGTCCGGCGGCGGTCTGGCCGCCGCCTTTCCGGAGACGCTGGGCTGGCTGGCCGCCATCCCCTCTCAGCTGTATCAGGCCCTGCCTTTCCTCATCACCGCTCTGGTGCTGGTGGGCTCCTCCATGAAAAAGAGCGGCAGCAGCGGCGCCCCCGCCTCCCTGGGCCTGAACTACTTCCGGGAGGAGCGGTAGATCCGCTCCCTGCCCGCCCCCCGTCCCGCCGCCGCAAAGTGCGCCGCGCTATGCCTCCTGCTCCCAACAAAACACGCCCCCGCTGCCGGCATCGCCGGCGGCGGGGGCGTGTTTGCTGTATGGGGGCGGCTCAGCCGCCGGTCTCGGTCTCGACGGCGGCCAGCTCCTGGGCCACGGTGTTGCGCAGGGCGGTCAGGTTCTCGTAAAAGGCCTTCAGATCCATGGAGTCGTACACCTCGTTGGTGGCCGCGGGGTCGCTGTCCAGCAGCTTCTCGTTGTCCTGGGTCATCAGGTAGGTCACATAGTCGTCCCGGTAGTTGTCAGCGATGATGGGCAGGCGCAGGATGATGTGATAGCCGAAGGCGCTCTCCACGATCCCGCTGAACTCCCCCTCCTTCAGGGCCAGAGAGGCCTTCTCGAAGGGCTCCACCATCTGGCCCTCCTGGGCGTCGTAGCCGTCGGGGTTGGAGGACAGGCCGGTGTCCTCGCTGTACTGGTGCATCAGGTCGTCGAAGAGGGCCACAGGGTCGCTGCTGCCCTCCAGCTGGGCCAGAATGTCCTCGGCCAGCTTCCGCTTCTCCGCCACGGTGGCCTCGTCCAGGGGCTCATACTCCCCGGTGTACTTGCCGTCCTCATCGGTGAGGGGCTTGGAGGTATCCACAGTGGTCAGCAGGATGTGCTTTACCCGGTAGGCGATGCCCAACTCGTCGGTGGCGTAGGCCAGAACCTGGGCATCGGTGGGCCGCTGGGCGCCGTTTTCGCCGTAGCGGGCCTCCTGAATGGCGCCGGAGGCCATGGCGGACAGGCGCATGTCCAGATAGGACTGCCGGGTCAGGGGGATCTGCCACAGGTAGTGCTGGGCCATTTCATCGCCGCCCAGATCCTCCGCCATCTTGTCCAGGCTGGCCTCGTCCTCGGCCAGCTGGCTGTCGTCCACGGCCACGCCCTCACGGGCGGCCTCGCCGGGCAGCAGGGCGTACAGCTGGGCCATCTGCAGGGCGGCCTCCTTGATGGCGTCCTCCATAGTGCCGGAGCCGTCGTCCTGATCCCAGGGCAGGTCGGAGCCGAAATACTGGGCGTATTGGTCGGCGTAGGAGGCCGCCCACTGGAGCCACTGGGCGGCGGTGATGTCCACCCCGCCGGCCTGGGCCACCACTGTGTCCCCGGCAACGCCCGCCGTGGCCAGATAGGGATCGGTCACTCCGGTGAGATCCAGGGTGGGCTCCTCCGTCTGGCTGGAGGAGCCGGAAGAGGAGGAACTGCTGCGGTCGGAGGAGCTGCCGGCGGGATCGCCGGACTTGCAGCCGGCCAGCAGGGACAGGGACAGGGCGGCACACAGGGCCAGCGCCCCAAAGCGCTTCATATTCATAGGGTCAAAACTCCTTTCATTTCTAAGGCCATTGTACCACGGCGGGGGCGGCGGGGCAAGGTCACTCCTCCCTCTCCAGGAAGTAGGCGGCCTCGGCATCCGCCGTGGCCAGGGCGAAGGCCAGGGGGTACTTCTGGAACGCCTGGCCCACGGTGCGGGCATCCTCCGGGCCGGAGAAGCCCATGTGCCAGCGGATGGCCATGGCCTCCTCTCGGGACAGGCGGACGAAGCCGTTGACGATGTACACGCTCTTCTCCCCGTGGCCGTAGGGCAGGGGGTCGTCGAAGGTGTAGGTGGGCACCCGCTCCCACTGGCCGGTGGCGTCGTTTTTCACGTTGCGGAAGCCCTTTTTGTAGCAGCCGATCTTGCAGGCGTCGTGGAGCAGGGCCACCAGGGCGATGGTCTCGTCGCTGTACTCCAGGCCGTACAGCTCCTGCACCCGCTCCCGCTGGAGATAGTCCACCAGGCAGTGGTATACGTTCAGGCTGTGCTCGCACAGGCCGCCCTCGTAGGAGCCGTGGTACCGGGCGGAGGCGGGACAGGTGAAGAAGTCGCTCTTGTTCTCCAGGTAGTCCAGCAGCTTGTCTGCCCCCTCCCGGTGGATGTTGGCCTTGAAAATTTCGATAAATTCCTCTTTGCAGGACATAGGGGTCCCTCCTGTTGTTTGATAGATATCGATGAGCGATGCGCCCGTCTTAAGGCCCCCTTACCAAAGGGGGCTGGCACCGCCCAATATGGGGTCCCCGGCAAAGCCGAAGGCTTTGTTGGGGAGAGGACGAGCAAGGAAACGCAGCGAGGGATGCCCGCGCCTGGGCGTCCCGAGTGGAGTGGACTTTGCGAGGACGAGACTGGGGGATCCCGAAGATGGCTTTCGTTAGGATCCCCCCGTCACTTCGTGGCCCGCCCCCCTTTCACAAGGGGGGCGTTCTTGCGGCGCGCCGGGTCGTCGCGCCCTACGGAATTGCAATAACGTATGCTATGCGCCGCAGGGGCGGATGTCCTCATCCGCCCGTCTGCTGTCCCGCCCCTTACTCCCGCCCGGTCAGGCCGCGAAAACGCTCGCCGCAGGAGTGGATGACCTGGAGCAGGGACTGGTACAGGCCGGGGTACTCCCGGGCCAGGTCGTCGTGGCCCATGGCGGGCCACTGGCCCTTCTCCTTGTTGTGGGCGGCCAGAGCCTCGGCCAGTTCGGCCTCGCTGCACTTCATGTCGGCGTCGGGGATGCCGGCGGCGAACAGCCGGGGGGACAGGGAGAAAAATTCCGGGTTGTTGGCCGGGTCGGCCTGATACACCATGCGGTACACCTTATACACCGCGGCGGACAGGTAGTTCCCCGCGGCGCGGATGGCCTGGCGGCTGCCGGTCTTGCCCAGCAGGTCGAACAGCAGCCCCACGGAGTTGACGATCAGCTTTTTGGACAGCAGGGCCAGCACGCTGCCCCGGACGGCGCTGCCCTTCTCCTGGGACAGGTCGTACAGCTCCTCGGTGCCGATGGTGGTGCCGTCCCGGGTCATGGTGCGGCCCAGCAGGTAGTCGGCGGATACGCAGTAGTAGTCGCAGGCCTTGACCACGAAGGCCAGGCCGGGCTCCCGGATGCCGTTTTCGTAGTGGCTGAGCAGGGCCTGGGAGATGCCCAGGGCATCGGCCGCCTTGCGCTGGCTGACCCCTTTCTCCTGCCGCAGCAGGGACAGAGTGCGGGAAAATTCGGGATTCATAGCGGTCCTCTCTCCTTTATGCCGCCCCGCGGGGCGGAGATCCTATACACAGAGTCATAGTATATCGGATAGAATACATAATGTAAAGAAAAAATTAGGGCGTTCGTTCTCTGCAACACGTCCTTTGGCAGTTTTCACCAGATCGCCGGGGCAGCACAACAAAAAAAGATCCCCCGGGAATACTTGCATTTTATGCCGGGAAATGCTACCATAGTCAGCGGAAAAATTGCAATAAGCATCCCAAAGCCGCATTTTGTCCCGCCCGGGGGACGGAACGAAAACGCGGCCGGGAAAATGAAAAATGGAAGGATCGACTATCATGTTTGGAAAACTGATCGACATGCTGAAGGCCCACCCCCGCAAGATCGTGTTCACTGAGGGCACCGACTCCCGTATCCTGGAGGCGTCCGCCCGCCTGCTGTCCGGTACGTTCCTGACCCCTGTGCTGGTGGGCAAGCCCGAGGAGGTCCAGGCCGCCGCCGAGAACTGCGGCTTCAACATCCGCGGCGCCATCATCGTGGACCCCGAGAACTATGAGAAGATGGATGAGATGGTGGAGAAGATGGTGGCCCTGCGCAAGGGCAAGATGACCGCTGACGACTGCCGCGCCGCCCTGAAGAAGGGCAACTATTTCGGCACCATGCTGGTGGCCATGGGCGAGGCCGACGCCCTGCTGGGCGGCGCGACCTACTCCACCGCCGACACCGTCCGCCCCGCGCTGCAGCTCATCAAGACCAAGCCCGGCAACAAGATCGTGTCCTCCTGCTTTATCATGGTGCGCCCCTCCGCCACCGGCGAGAACGAGGTGCTGGCCATGGCCGACTGCGCCATCAACATCAAGCCCGACGAGGACGAGCTGGTTGAGATCTGCCGGGAGACCGTGGCCTGCGCCAAGATCTTCGGCATCGACCCCAAGGTGGCCTTCCTGAGCTACTCCACTCTGGGCTCCGGCAAGGGCGAGGATGTGGACAAGATGCGCAACGCCTGCGAGAAGGCCAAGGCCGCCATGCCCGAGACCCCCATCGGCGGCGAGTTCCAGTTCGACGCCGCCGTCTCCCCCAACGTGGCCCGCACCAAGCACATCACCGACAGCGTCGGCGGCCACGCCAACACCTTCATCTTCCCCGACATCAACGCCGGCAACATCGGCTATAAGATCGCCCAGCGTCTGGGCAACTTCGATGCCTACGGCCCCATCCTGCTGGGCCTGAACGCCCCCATCAACGACCTGTCCCGGGGCTGCAACGCCCAGGAGGTCTATTCCATGGCTATCATCACCGCTGCTCTGGCGTAACTTAAACTTTAAGGGAGCACCTCTTACAGAGGTGCTCTCTTTTTATGCCTAAATGACCGCCCGTCAAGCCTTCCCCCCACAGAGGGGAAAGGTGGCCCGCAGGGCCGGATGAGGGGGCGTTGAACAGGACGGACGGGCCGCCACATGGGGCGGCCCCTACGGGTATTACAAACGATACACGCCGCCCGACGTTTTGCGGCG
>CAKUHX010000038.1 GCA_934659475.1 uncultured Oscillospiraceae bacterium | reverse complement strand
GCATGGAGATTCCCAAGATGCTGGGCAGTTTGGCGGGGGACGACACCGGCATCCTGATCATGCGGGACACCGCGGCGGCGGAGGAGTTTTCCCGGGAAGTACACCAGCTGCTGAAGTAAGGGGGAGAGGATATGCTCTCGCTGCTGCACATCGAGAATATCGCCATCATCCAACAGGCGGACATCGGCTTCCGCCCGGGCTTCAACGTCCTGACCGGCGAGACGGGCGCGGGCAAATCCATCGTCATCGATGCCATTGGCGCCGTACTGGGCCAGCGCACCAGCCGGGAGCTGATCCGCACCGGGGCGGCCTCCGCTCTGGTCACCGCCGTGTTCACCGGCCTCGGTCCCCTGCCCTGGCTGGGGGAGAATGGCGTGCCCCAGGACGAGGAGCTGCTGTTGCAGCGGGAGCTCCAGGCCGATGGCCGGGGGGCCTGCCGGGTGAACGGCCGGGTGGTCACCGCGGCTCAGCTGCGTCAGCTGGGCCGTCAGCTGCTGGACATCCACGGCCAGCACGACGGGCAGCAGCTGCTGGATCCTGCCTGCCACCTGAGCTATCTGGACAAGTTCGGAAAGACCCAGCTCTTGCTGGAGGACTATGCCGATGCCTATGGGGCCATGGCGGAGCTGAAGAAGCAGATCGCTGCCCTGGAGATGGACGAGGCGGAGCGCTCCCGCCGGGTGGACACCCTGACCTATCAGATCGATGAGCTGGAGCGGGCCGACCTGAAGGAGGGAGAGGACGAGGAGTTGGACGCCCGCCGCACCTTGCTGCGGGGGGCGGGCAAGCTGATGGACGCCCTCCAGCTGGTGGGGCAGTTGCTGTCGGGAGACGACAGCAGCAACGGCGCCGCGTCCATGCTCGATGAGGCCGAGGGGGCCATCCGCTCCGTATCCGGTCTGTCTCCGGAGTTGGAGGAACTGTCCGCCCTGCTGCGGGAGGTGAGCCTTCAGGTGGAGGACGCCGCCGAGCGGGTGCGGGATATGGGACGGGACTTCGATTTCTCCCCCCGGGAACTGGACCAGGTGGAGAGCCGCCTGGATCAGCTGTACCGCCTGAAAAAGAAGTACGGCCCCACTGTGGCCGATATGCTGGCCTATCTGGAAAGCTGTCGGCAGGAGTTGGACCGCATCCAGTACGCCGACGATACCATCGCCCGGCTGCAGAAGGAACTGGCCAAGGCGGAAAAGCGGGCACAGGAGAAAGCACAGGCCCTGTCCCAGGCCCGGCAGAAGGCTGCCCAGGGCCTGCGGGACCGGGTGCAGCAGGAGCTGCGGGAGCTGGATATGCCCAAGGTGCAGTTCCTGGTGGAGTTCCGGGAGAAAAAGCTGGATGACACCGGCATGGACGAGGTGCAGTTCCTCATGTCCGCCAACGTGGGCGAGGCCCTGCGCCCCATCCAGAAGGTGGCCTCCGGCGGTGAGCTGGCCCGCATCATGCTGGCCCTGAAAAATGTGCTGGCCGAGGACGATGGCATCGACACCCTGGTGTTCGACGAGGTGGACACCGGCGTGTCCGGCCGGGCGGCCCACAAGGTGGCCCTGAAGATGGCCCAGGTGGCCCGGCACAAGCAGGTGCTGTGCGTCACCCATCTGCCCCAGATCGCCGCTATGGCGGATACCCACTTCTCCGTGGAGAAGGGGGAGCGGGACGGCCGCACCTATACCCAGGTGAAGGAGCTGGACACAGCGGGGCGGAAGGAGGAACTGGCCCGCCTGATGGGCGGAGGCAGCATCACCCAGGCCATCCTGGACAGCGCCCAGGAGCTGCTGGATCAGAAGAAGTGAGCATAAAAACAGTCCCCGCCGACGGCGGGGACTGTTTTTATGCGCTGCTGAAAGGATCAGATGCCCACATAGGACAGGGCCAGGGAGATCAGCACGAAGGCCATGAGCACAGGGGTGAGATATTTGGTGCAGAAGTGGAAGAACCTGCGGCAGTAGAAGGTGTTGCCGCACTGCTGCAGTTCCTCCTCCATCCAGGGCATGCCAACTTTCCAGCCCATGACCACACACATCAGGGTGGCGCCCAGGGGCATCATCAGCCCCTCGGTGATAAAGTCGTACAGATCCAGCAGGTCCTGGCTGCCGGCGCCCAGGAACTGGTAGATGGCCCAGCCCTTGCCGCCCAGCTGATCCACGCAGATGGGCACGGACAGGGCCAGCATGATCAGCACCACAAGGCCAACGGCCCTCTTCCGGGACATGGGCTTGCCCTTGGCTGCGGAGGCATCGATGAAGTGGGCGGAGGTGACCTCCATCAGAGAGATGCAGGAGGAGATGCCCGCGAAGATCACCAGAAGATAGAACAGGAAGCCCATGATGTTGCCCGTTTTCCCCATGGAGCAGAAGGTGTCATGCATGGTGATGAACAGCAGGCCGGGGCCGGCGGCGGGGGAGCCGCCCTGGGCAAACACGGCGGGGAAGATGGCCAGACCGGCCATGATAGCGGCGACGGTGTCCGCCGCGGGGATGATCCAGGCGTTGACGGAGATGTTGGCGTCCTTCTCCAGATAGGAGCCGTAGGTGATCATGGCTCCCATGCCCAGAGAGCAGGAGAACAGCATCTGGCCCGCGGCAGTGCGGCAGGCCTTGAGGAAGTTGAACTCCGTGCCCGCCATCTCCATGCCCTTGGAGGTGAACATATACACCAGCCCCTGCTCAGAGCCGGGCAGAGTGAAGTTGTATACGATCAGGATGACCAGAATGGCGAACAGGGCGGGGATGCCCACCTTATTGAACTTTTCGATGCCTGACTGGATGCCGCCGGCCACGATGAGGTAGCAGGCCGCAAAGGTGATGACGGTGTAGACCAGCACCTCGGCCACGTTTCCTGTGTAGGCGCCGAAGAACTCGCTGCCGCGGGACATGCCGGAAAAGCCGTCCGCCCCGAAGATCTGTATGGCGAAGCCGGCCAGATAGCGCACGGCATAGCCCACCAGAACGGTGTAAAAGCCCATGATGAGGGTAGCCGACAGCACGCCGAACCACCCCACGATGCGGTATTGCTTTCCCAACTCCCCCATGGCCAGAACGGGGCTTTTGCCCGTTCTGCGGCCGATGGCCATCTCGATGCCCATGACCACAACGCCGCAGGTGATGACAAAGAACAGATAGATGATCAGAAAGGGAAATCCGCCGTTGGCGCCCATTTTGTAGGGGAACCCCCAAAGATTGCCCATGCCGATGGCGGAGCCGATGGCCGCCAGGATGAACCCCAGATTGCCGCTGAAGGAGCCCCGGCCGGTGGTTTTTTGTTGATGCATATGCAGTGATCTCCTCTCCCGTATTTTCTGTTTCCTGCGGTCAGCCCGGCCCCTCTCCTGATATAGCCGGGGGCCCGCAGTCCCTGCGCACGAAAAAAGTTCGGCCCCTGTGGCGGGGCAGGGGCCGGAAAGCTATGGGTCTAGGATACCACGGGCGGGCGCGGCCGGGGGCCGGTCCGCCGGAGACGTTTTCTCTGTGGCGTGCTTTTGTACGCGCAGGAGAAACAAGTTATCCTTCATTATACACAAAAGAGGAAGAAGTGGAAGGCTTTTCCACGGAAAAGGATGAAATTTGTCAATTGCGGCGCTACTGTGTTAAGAAAGTGTATAAAGACCCATATTTCACCCCATTAAATGGGCAAAGCGACAAAGAAGCCCCCGAAAACGCGCAGATATAAGTGTACAAAAAAATCTGCCAACGCCCCATATCCCGCCTGAACGGGGGCGGGATACGGAGAGACAGCGCTGAAAAGGGGCGGCCGGCGCCGGAGCGGGGAGAAATGAAATCAACATTTGCCTAAACGAGAAATGCGTGGTACAATAATATACTGCGATAGTTCAGTTTTCTCCCCACCGGCGGAGAAGTCACAAATAGAAAGGAAGCTCACATATATGGACGAGAAAAAGGTAATGCTCTCCGGTATCCAGCCCAGCGGCGACCTGACCCTGGGCTCCTATCTGGGGGCCATCAAGAACTGGGTGGAGCGCACCGACGAATTTGACAACTACTACTTTATGGCCGACATGCACTCCATCACCGTGCGGCAGGAGCCTGCCAAGCTGCGCCGCCGCACCCTGGAGCAGCTGGCCCAGTATATCGCCTGCGGCCTGGACCCGGAGAAGAACACCCTGTTCATCCAGTCCCATGTGCCCGCCCACGCGGAGCTGGGCTGGGTGCTGAACTGCTACACCATGTTCGGCGAGCTGTCCCGCATGACCCAGTTCAAGGACAAGTCCGCCAAGAACGCCGACAACATCAACGGCGGCCTGTTCACCTATCCCGCCCTGATGGCCGCCGACATCCTGCTGTACCAGCCCGATTTTATCCCCGTGGGCAGCGACCAGAAGCAGCATGTGGAGCTGACCCGGGACATCGCCGAGCGCTTCAACCACATCTACGGCGATGTGTTCAAGATCCCCGAGCCCTACATCCCCAAGGTGGGCGCCCGGGTGATGAGCCTGAGCGATCCCACCAGCAAGATGTCCAAGTCGGACAAGGACCCCAACGGCTCCGTCTACCTGATGGAGAAGCCGGAGGACATCATGCGCAAGTTCAAGCGCGCCGTCACCGACAGCGACACCCAGCGCTGTGTCCGCTACGACCCGGAGAACAAGCCCGGCGTGTCCAACCTGATGTCCATCTACTCCGCGGTCACGGGGAAGAACTATGAGGAGATCGAGCGGGAGTTCGACGGCCAGGGCTATGGCGCCTTCAAGCCCGCTGTGGGCGAGGCCGTGGTGGAGACCCTGCGTCCCGTCCGGGAGGAGGCCGAGCGCATCCTGGCGGATAAGGCCTATCTGGAGAGCGTCTACAAGGCCGGGGCCGAGAAGGCGGGCTATGTGGCCAACAAGACCCTGCGCAAGGTCTATAAAAAGGTGGGCTTTGTAGCCCGCTGACCTCTGCGGCGCACAGAAAAATATTCCAAAGACAGATCGGGAGTTAAATTATGGTGTTTGATCTCTCTACTGTGGGCACTGTTACCGCCGCTATGCTCACTGCGGCGGTGGTGGCTCTGATCACCACGCCGGTGGTGCGCGCCCTGGCCTTCCGCATCGGCGCGGTGGACGTACCCAAGGATGGGCGGCGGATGCACGACCACCCCATCCCCCGCATGGGCGGGCTGGCCATCTTTTTCGGCTTTCTGCTCAGTGTGCTGGTGTTCCTGCCCCTGACCCTGCCCCTGCGGGGGATGCTGCTGGGGGCGGTGGTCATCGTGATCCTGGGCATCTTCGACGATATTTACGCCCTGGGGGCCAAGCTGAAGCTGGCGGTGCAGATCTGCGCGGCGCTGATCGCCGTGCTCATGGGCAACCGGATCTTCCTGCTGTCCAATCCCAATATCTTCAGCTCCGACCCCTTCTGGGAGCTGGGCTGGCTGTCCATCCCCATCTCCGTGCTGTGGATCGTGGGCATCACCAACGCCGTCAATCTGATCGACGGGCTGGACGGCTTAGCCTGCGGCGTGTCCACCATCAGCTCCATGACCCTGC
Organism: uncultured Oscillospiraceae bacterium; assembly: GCA_934659475.1. GTDB lineage: Bacteria > Bacillota > Clostridia > Oscillospirales > Oscillospiraceae > Lawsonibacter. The sequence continues at coordinate 6,101 of CAKUHX010000038.1, read as the reverse complement.
TGGTCATCGCCCTGACGGTGGCGGAGCCCTCCATCGCCATCCTCACCGCCGCCCTGGCCGGCGGCTGCCTGGGCTTTCTGCCCTATAACCTGAACCCCGCCAAGATCTTTATGGGGGACACGGGCTCCACCTTCCTGGGCTTTGTGCTGGCGGTGGTGTCCATTCAGGGCCTGTTCAAGCTGTATGCCATCATGTCCTTTGCCGTGCCCTTCCTGGTGCTGGCTCTTCCGATCTTCGACACCTGCTTTGCCATTCTCCGCCGGGTGTCTCACGGGCAGTCCCCCATGACCCCGGACCGGGGCCACCTGCACCACCGGCTGATCGACATGGGCTTTTCCCAGAAGCAGGCGGTGGCCGTACTGTACGTCATCTCCGCCATCCTGGGTCTGTCCGCCGTGGTGCTGGCCACCACCGGCGTGGTGAAGGCCATGCTGTTCCTGCTGGCCCTGTGCCTGTGCGGCGCCCTGGCGGGCAAGGTGTTTCTGGATCACGCCCAGGCCACCCGGGGGAAGGACAGCCCGATCGGCGGCAACGACAACTTCTTCGGCGAGGAGGACCGCTCAGAAAAATGAAGCCTATGAAAGTCATGACTATTTTCGGCACCCGGCCGGAGGCCATTAAAATGGCCCCTCTGGCGCTGGAGCTGGCCCGCCGCCCGGGCCTACAGGCGGTCTGCTGCGTCACCGCCCAGCACCGGCAGATGCTGGACAGCGTGCTGGAGATCTTTCAGCTGAAGCCCGACTACGATCTGAACATCATGCAGCCACGGCAGACCCTGTCCGCCATCACTTCCCGGTGCCTGACCGGGATGGACGGCGTGCTGGAGCAGGCCAGGCCCGACCTGGTGCTTGTCCACGGGGACACCTCCACCACTTTCTCCGGCGCGCTGGCGGCCTTCTACCACCAGATCCCCGTGGGCCATGTGGAGGCCGGACTGCGCACCTATGACAAGTGGTCCCCTTTCCCGGAGGAGATGAACCGCCGTATGGTGGGGGCCATTGCCGACCTGCATTTCTGCCCCACCGCGGCCAACCGGGACAACCTGGCACGGGAGAACATCACCGATGGGGTGTTCCTTACCGGCAACACGGTGATCGACGCCCTTCAGACCACGGTGAAGCCCGGCTTCCGGTTTTCCGACCCCGTACTGAACGGGCTGGACTACCAGAGCCGGAAGGTGGTGCTGGTCACCTGCCACCGGCGGGAGAACTACGGACAGCCCATGGAGGACATCATGTCCGCCCTGGCCGGCATCGCCCGCAGCCACCCGGAGGTCACCCTGGTCTATCCTGTCCACCTGTCCCCGGTGGTGCAGGAGTGCGCCCACCGGCACCTGGACGGCATGGACAACGTGAAGCTGATCCCGCCCCTGAACGTGGAGGAGATGCACAACCTCATGGCCCGGTGCTACCTAGTGATGACCGACTCCGGCGGCCTTCAGGAGGAGGCCCCCGCCTTGGGCAAGCCAGTGCTCGTCCTGCGGAAGGAGACGGAGCGCCCCGAGGCTGTGCAGGCGGGCACGGTGAAGCTGGCCGGAGTGGACCGGCAGGCCATCCTCTGCATGGCGGAGCAGCTGCTGGACGACCCGGCGGCCTATGCCGCCATGGCCCACGCCGTGAACCCCTATGGGGACGGACAGGCCTGCCGGCGCATCGCCGACGCCATCGAGTACCGCTTCGGCCTGCGGAAAGAGCCACCTGAGCCCTTTGGGCTGTAAGGATCCTGACAGAAAGACGGTGAGGACGTGGAACAGAAAAACCGGCTGCTGCTGACCCTGCTGGTCATCGCCCTCATCGTGGGCGCCATGTTCACCAGCTTCGGGCGGGGGCTGTTCGTGCTGAATACCCCCCGGGTCACTCTGCCCAAGACGGGGAGCGACCAGTCCGGCGGAGGGGGCAGCTCCTCCTCCCACCAGACCTTTGAGACCCTGGAGGTCACCCCCCAAACGGTCCAGAGCGTGATCGCTACCCTGTCCCGCACCGACAGCTGCTACCGGGAGCTGACGGTAGAGCGATTCTGGACCGGCGGCTCCTCCACCGCCCAGATCCGGGTCTGGACAGACGGCGGCTGGAGCAAGGTGCGCCGGGTGGTGGGGAACGGTTCCGTCCGCTGGGACATGGTTGGGCCGGAGGAGGGCTGGTTCTGGTACGAGGGCGGCCGCAGCTATGTGTCTGTGCCCACCGACGAGCTGGCCGCCGACCTGGCCCAGCAGATCCCCACCTACGAGACGATCCTGGCCCTGCCGCCGGAGTCGATCACCGACGCCGGCTATGAGGAGCGGGGGGGCGTGGCCTGTATCTATGTGCAGTCGGAGCAGCCGGAGGAGGACTATGTCCGCCGCTGGTGGGTGAACATCCAGTCCGGCCTGCTGATCTCCGCGGAGACGGAGAAGGCGGGGGAGCTGGTCTACCGCATGACGGCCTACTCCGCCATCCAGTCCCCCTGTCCCAGCACCACGGAGTTCGCCCTGCCTGACGGCACGGTAAAGCACACCTTGGAGTGAGCATGGTCAGTCCTTTTTCTCCCCGTTCAGCCCCATGATGAGCACCAGCCCCAGGGCGATGACCAGCTCCAGGTCGTCCCCCTCCACCAGCAGAAACAGGACGATGAGCAGCAGCAGGATGTCCCCGCTGTCCAGATCGTCCAGCTTCAGCGCCTTCAAAAGTCCGGATACACCGCCTCCCTGCTCCCCCCGCCCGAAGAGGAGGGAGGACAGCTCCGGCAGAGAGCGCCCCCTGGGGGGCGCGTCCGCCGGGGGCGGCGGAGGCGGCGGCGGAGCGGGAGCCTGGGCCGGGGGCGGCGAAGCGTCGTCCACCCGCACCCGGGTATATGTACCCCCCTGGGGGATATATCGGTTATACATGCGCGTCCCCTCCTGTTTCGCCCATAGACGTCAGCGCTGTCCGCACCACCCGGGCCAGCCGGGCCAGCTGCACCGCCTGATCCACCTTGGCGTACCGCTCCTGCCGCAGGAAGGGCTTCAGGGCCAGGAGAAGGGCGGCATTTTTATCCTCGCCGCTCTGATACTCCCGCAGGATGCGGCCGCCCAGCTGGAGCAGCCGGGGGTCCAGCTGCCCCAAGGCAGCGGCCGGGTCGCCCTCCGCCGGAGGCGGGGGGGACGGGGGAGAGGACGGCTGCGCCCCCGGCGGGTGCTCCCCGCCGCCGGACAGGGACTGGGCCAGGGCCATGATCTGGCTCATGGCGTTCTGGTCGCCCAGGATGCTGCTGAGTTTTTCCTCAAATTCCGCCATGGCGGTCCCCCTCTCCCGCTGCTCGTGTCAGTCCAGCCCCGCCTGCTTCACCTGCCGGCTGAGGGCCTCCATCAGGTCGGCCCCCTCCCGGGTGGACATGAGCCGGTCCATCATGGCCATCAGCTGCTCCGGCTTGCCCGCCGCGGCGGCCTGGGCCGCGTCCTTGACGCCGCCGGACTGCTCCAGCAGCTGCACCAGCCGTTTGGCCTGGCCGGACTGGGCCAGCTTGCCGATGGCCTGCCTGTTTTTCATCAGCTCCTCCGGAATGCCGGAGGGCGTGCCTGTCTGCTTCATGGCGCGCTCCCACCTTTGCTTTCAGATACTTTATTCTATGCGGACGCAATGAGAAGGTGACCCCTTTTGAAGATCCTTGTTTTTTCTGATTCCCACCGCTCCGTGGGCGGCATGATCGACGCTGTGGAGCGGGAGAAGCCCCAGCAGATCATCCACCTGGGGGATATTCTGGACGACGCTGAGGAACTGTCCTACGCCTGTCCCATGCTGCCCGTGGCCATGGTGCCGGGCAACTGCGACGGCTGGACCATGCAGCCCGCCGAGAAGTGCATCGCGCTGGAGGGCAAGACCGTCCTGATGGGCCACGGCCACACCTGGGGCGTCAAGAGCGGGTACGGCGCCGCCATCGCCCGGGCGCGGAAGATGAACGCGGACATTCTGTTGTTCGGCCACACCCACCGGGCATACTGTGAACAGCTGGAGGATGGCCTGTGGGTGATGAATCCGGGCACGGCCCGCAGCAGCTACGGCGTGATCACCATCCAGCAGGGGCAGACCCGCTGCTGGCTGGAGCAGATGCCCTGACAGGGCGGACGTCCAGCTAAAACGGAAAGGGGGCACGGCAGATGAAAAAGCTCAACCGCATCCTGTTCCACCGCTCTGTGCTGGTGGGGGTGGCTCTGCTCGCCCAGATCGTCACCCTGGTGCTGATGGTCACCTCCTTCTCCGAGCATGTGGCCTTTTTCTACTGGTCCTGTATCGCCCTGAGCATTCTGGCCGCTCTGGCTATCATGAGCAGCCGCAGCGAGCCGGGGTATAAGATCGTCTGGCTGCTGCTGGTGGTGATCTTCCCGGTGTTCGGCGGGGTGTTCTACCTGCTGATGGGGGGCGGCCGGGTGCCCAAGCGCACGGCGCGCCGCCTGGAGGACATCGGCAGAAAGTTTGCCCTTGCCCTTCGGGAGGACTTCAAGGCCGACGACCTGCTGGTGCTGGGGGAAGATGCCGCCGGACAGGCCCGGTATCTGGAGAACTACGCCGCCTGCCCCGCTTACACCAATACGGAGACGGAGTATTTCGCCCTGGGCGACCTGGCCATGCCCCGGATCCTGGAGGATCTGGAGAGGGCCAAGCGGTATATTTTTCTGGAGTATTTCATCATCGAGCCGGGGGCGTTCTGGGACAGCATCCTGGACATCCTGGAGCGCAAGGCCGCCCAGGGGGTGGAGGTGCGCCTGATCTATGACGACATGGGGTGCATGTACACCCTGCCCCGGAACTATAACGAGCAGATGGCCGCCCGGGGCATCCAGTGCCGGGTGTTCAACCGGTTCGTGCCCTTGGTGTCCCTGCGGCTGAACAACCGGGACCACCGGAAGTTCATCGTGGTGGACGGCGAGACCGCCTTTACCGGCGGCGTCAATCTGGCGGACGAGTATGTGAACCGGAAGGTGCGCTTCGGCCACTGGAAGGACAGCATGATCCGCCTGGAGGGGGACGCCGCCTGGTCGGTGACGGTGATGTTTCTGTCCATGTGGGACCACATCTCCAATTGGGAGGAGGACTTCAGCCGCTTCCGTCCGCCGCCCTTCCCGGTAAAGCCCTGGACGGGATATGTCCAGCCCTACACCGACACCCCCCTGGACAACGAGCGGGTGGCACAGACGGTATATCTGAACATGATCTCCCGGGCCAGAAAGTATATCTATATCACCACGCCCTACCTGATCATCGATGTGGCCACCAGCACTGCCCTGTGCAACGCCGCCAAATCCGGGGTGGACGTAAAGATCATCACTCCACATATTCCCGATAAGCGCTATGTGTTCGAGGTGACCCGGGCCCATTACCCGCCCCTGCTGGAGGCGGGGGTGGAGATCTATGAGTACACCCCCGGCTTTATCCACGCCAAGAACTTCGTGGTAGACGACCGCTATGCCACCGTAGGCACGGTGAATCTGGACTACCGCAGCCTGTTCCTCCACTTCGAGGACGGCGTCTGGCTGTGCGAAGCCCCCTGTATCCCGGACATCCGCCGGGACTTTGAGCAGACCGTGGCGGTCAGCCAGAAGGTGGAGCTGCGGCAGTACAGGCACCTGAGCCCGATCGTCAGTATGTACCGCAGCTTTCTGCGGATCTTTGCGCCACTAATGTAAAAATGTTGAGCCCCGGTCTATGACCGGGGCTCTGATATTGTCGAAAAAGTGGAGAAGCCACTTTTTTGACAGGCTTATTTGTCCTTTAACTTTTGCGCCGCCAGTACCATGGCGGCGGCCTCCTGCCGGGTGGCGAAGCTGCGGGGGCGGGTGCCGTCGGTGATGCCGGCGGCCTTGGCCCGCTCCAGCAGGGGGGCGGCCCAGCTGTCGGCGGGCTGTTCCCCCTGACGCCGCAGCCAGTCGGCCAGCATGGCGTCGAACTGTTCCTGTGTCACGGTCGTTTCCTCCATTCGGGCTGCGGTGTCGCGGCGGAAGTCATCCATGGTCACGCCGAAGCGGGAAAGCCAGTTCAGCGGGTCGCCGTGATCGCTGGCGATGCCCCGCCTGGCCCCTGGCAAAGCCAAAGGCTTTGATGGGGAGAGGAGGAGCAAGGAAGTGCAGCAAGGGATGCTCATGTTTGGGC
>CAKUHX010000037.1 GCA_934659475.1 uncultured Oscillospiraceae bacterium | reverse complement strand
ATTGTATTTGCTTATTTGTTCACCTTATCAAAGGCAAACAGGGCGGCGCCCAACGCTCCGTTATACTGGGTCAGGGGCGAGGTGTGGATCTCGTGGCCCAGCTCATCCTGCAGGGCACTGACGACCCCTTGGTTCTGAGCTACGCCGCCGGTCATGACCACCTGGTCCCGAACGCCGATCCGGTGGGCCAGGCCCGCCACACGACCGGCTACGGATTTGTGGATTCCGTTGATGATGTCACACTTGTCCGGGCCCATGGACAGCTGACTGATGACCTCGCTCTCGGCAAAGACGGTGCAGGTGGAGCTGATGCCCACATACTTGGTGGACATGGCGCCCAGCCGCCCCAGATCCTTCACGTCCACCTCCAGGACCCGGGCCATCACGTCCAGGAACCGTCCGGTGCCGGCGGCGCACTTGTCATTCATGGCGAAATTGGTCATGACGCCGTTCTCGATCTCCAGCACCTTCACGTCCTGGCCGCCGATATCGATGACCGTGTGCACCTCCGGGAAAAGGAAGTGGGCCCCCTTGGCGTGGCAGCTGAGCTCGCTCATCTGCTTGTCGGCATAGTCCATCAGGGAGTTGCGGCCGTAGCCGGTGGCCAGAACATAGGCCATGTCCTCCCGTTTTTTCCCGGCGGCGGACAGCACCTCGTCGATGGCCCGCTGGGGGCCGCTGGTGCCGGCGCCCACCGGGATCAGGGACTTGGCCACGATGTCCTTGCCATCGGCCAGCATGACGCATTTGGAGGCGGTGGAGCCGATGTCGATCCCTAAGGTATAGATACTCATAATCAAATTCTCCGCAGACAGCCGCTGGGCCGGGCGGCACGGGCCGCCCGGGCAGCGGGATCTGATCTTACTTCTTCAGGCTGTCGTAGTCCTTGATGGTACGGGGCAGCAGCATCTGATGGAAGGGGCAGATGGACTCAGGGTTCTGATAGCAGGAATCGGTGAAGGCCACGATGTAGTTGCGCATCATGGGCATATCAACGATCTCGTCCACCAGGCCGGCCTGGGCGCAGAACAGGGGCTTGGACTTCACGTCGTAGTCATCGATCAGCGCGTTCATCTTGTCGATGGTGGGCTGCAGATCCTTGCCGGCCTTCTGGTCCTTGGCCAGACGGCCAGTGTACATGGCGTTGGCGGCGGTCTTGCCGTTCATGACGTTGATCTCAGTGGCGGCAGTGCCCAGAGAGAAGGCGTTGTTGTCGTTGCCCTGGGGGCCGCCCAGGACGTAGTGGGCAGCGGCGGTGCCGCGGCGCAGAGTGATCTCCATCATGGGCAGGCCGCTGTTCTGGATGGAGTAGATCAGGCTCTGGCCCAGGCCCAGCAGCTCGGCGACCTCGGCGTCGTCGCCCACATCGATGCCGGTGGTATCCTGGATCCAGATCATGGGGATGCGGTCACGGGCACACAGGGTGACGAACTCGTTCATCTTGATCAGGCCCTGGCGGTACAGCTTGCCGCCGGCGCCCATGGACTGGCCGTACTTCTCCACCTTATACTCGGGGTAGTTGGGGAACACGCCCTGCTGGTTGGCCACCACGCCCACCAGAAGGCCGTCCACCTTGGCCAGGCCGGTGATCATCTCGGGGCCGTAGCCCTTCTTATACTCCATGAACTGGCTGCCGTCGAAGAGGCGGGCGATGACGGAGTACATCTCATAGGGGCGGTTCTTGTTGTTCAGCACCAGGTCGTACAGCTCCATGTCGGAGGCGGCGGGAGCCTGGGGAGCGTCCACGCGGAAGAACTCCAGATCGTAGCTGGGCAGCATATCCACGTACTTCTTGATGGTGGCGATCACGCCCTCCTGAGTGGCGCAGACCTCGCGGAAGAAGCCGGTCTGACCGTAGTGGATGGACACGGATCCGGGGGGATCGGCGCGCAGGCCCTTGGTGGCCTCGATCTGGGCCAGAGCGGCCTCCATGTCCACGTGGGGCTTGGGGTTCATGCCGCCCACGATGCCGGCGCCGCCCACGGCCATGTTGGCCTTCTCATGGGCGATCAGGATGGTGGGAGAGATGGAGTGGTAGCCGCCGCCGGCGGGGTTGGTGCCGTGGATGCCCACGATGACGGGGATGCCCATCTGGTTCAGCTCGGAGTTGCGGTAGAAGGGAGTGCCGCCGCCCCGGCGGTTGGGGTACACCTTCTCCTGCTGGTCCAGCTCGACGCCGGCGCACTCCAGCAGGTAGATCAGGGGGATACGCAGACGCTTGGCGGTGTCGGAGCCGCGCAGCAGGTTGTCAGCCTGACCGGGCACCCAGGTGCCGGCGTGCTTCTTGTTGTCGGAAGCGATGATGCAGCACCACTTGCCGTTCACGCGGCCCAGGCCCTTGACGATAGAGGTGGAGCCGTTCTTGTTGTGCTCGGGGTTATACAGGCTGTTCAGAGGGCACCAGGTGCCGGGATCCACCAGCAGGGAGACGCGCTGCATAGCGGTCAGCTGGCCCTTGGCGTTCATGTCGGCGTCAGCCTTACCGGCCTCCAGAGCGTCCACGATATGGTTGTGGATGTCCTCCTCGATGGCCTTCAGCTCAGCCACGTTCTCGGCGTTGGCCCGGACGGGCTTGCCGACGACGGGCATGTTCTGGAAATAGCGGGGCATGGAATAGTTACCCATGTTCGTTTCCTCCTATTTTTTGGTGTATGTGGGCCGGGACATCCCGGCTCTTGAGCTGCTGAGAGTCCGGCGCCGGACTCTCAGCAGCCGAAACGGCTATCAGTCCTTGGGGACCTTGATAAAGGCTTGACCCGGATCGATCTCCTCGCGGATCAGCTTGATGATCTCGGGAGAGGGGCCCTCCATCAGCTGGGCGCGGGACACGTCGACCTCGAAGCCGGTGTTCTCCTGCACCATCTCGGGGGTGGAGAACGGATAGTAGTAGGCCAGGTACATACGCTTGGTCTCGTCATCGAACTTCATGATGCCCAGGTCGGTGACCACCATCTGGGGGCCGCGGTTGCCGGGCAGGCCAGCGCGCTCACGGCCGCCGGGGCCGTCCATCCAGCCGCAGGAGGTGATATAGTCTACATGGTCGATGAAGCGGCGCTTCTGGTGCTGCATCATGATGATGGTGTTGCAGTAGGTGGCGATGCCGTTGGCGCCGCCGGAGCCGGTGAAACGGGTGGTGGGCTGCAGGTAGTCGCCCTTGCCGAAAATGCAGGTGGAGTTCACGTTGCCGTAGGGGTCGATCTGGGCGCCGCCGATGAAGGCCACCAGACGGTCCTCGTCATGCAGCCACTCGTTGGCCTCGAAGCCCACGAAGCGGATGTTGGGCCACTGCACAGCGCAGTGAGCCATGAAACGGGTGTCACCCACGGAACGGGGCACCTCAACGGGGTCGCAGTCCATCAGGCCGCTCTCCACGATGGGGTGGCAGGAGGGGCACACGGCCCGCTTGGCCAGAGAAGCGCCGATCAGAGGCAGGCCGGTGCCCACGATGACGATCTGGTTCTCTTTGATGTTCTTAGCAATGGCGTATGCCTGCATCTCCTGCTTGGTATACTTTGTATAATCAGACATTTTAATACCCCTCCCTAACTTAGTGAGTCGTGGAATAGCCCAGGTGAGGCTCGACCTTCAGACGCATCAGGCGGCTGCCGCCGATGGTATCCAGCAGCGCGGCCTGGTCAGCGCAGCCGTAGACCCACTTGGCCAGATAGTCCTGGAAAGTCTCAGGGATCTTCACGTCGGCAGCGGCGTCCTCGGCAGCCTTCTTGGCGCGGGCGGCGGCGTCGGCCAGCTTGGCGTCCTCAGGCTTGGCGGCCGCGGCCTTCTCGGCCTTGGCAGCGGCCTTGGCCAGCTGGGCCTTGGCGTCCTCGGCATCCTGATACTTGGAAGCCTTGTCGTACTCCTTCAGGGCGGAGTCGTCGTCGTCATAGTAGTCGTAGCACTGAGAGGGCCACGCGCCGTAGGGGGCCTTCACCACGGCCTGGACGCACTCGCCGAAGATGCGGGTCTTGGTGGGGTCGCGGCGGATGAACTCGTCGGAGACGATCTCCTCGCAGGTCACGATGGTCTTGCGGGCGGCCACAGCGATGTCGATGTCGTGGAACTCGTCGCCGCAGATGACGCAGGTGCCGTCAGGACTGGCCTGCTGCACGTGGATGATGGCGGTGTCGATCTTGGGCACGGGCACGGCCACGACCTTCTGGCCGGGGACCATGGGGTTCTCGATCTCGACGCACTTCAGGTCCTCCAGCTTGGGCATGGTCTTGCGCTTCTCCTCGCTGATGCCCCAGTACTTCATCAGGCCGGAGCCCTGCATCAGGCGGACAGGCAGGAAGGGCAGGCCCAGGGAAGAGGCGTGCAGCATCAGCATCAGCACATCCTGGGAGTAGTCCTCATAGGTCAGCTGGCCCTTCTCGATGGCGGCGCGGAAGCGGCGGGACACGTTGGTGTAGCCGGAGTTGGCGGTGTAGCAGTTGATATAGGCAGCCACACGGCCCTCGCCGATGAGCATATCGACCTCGCCGCCGCCGGGGCCGGCGTAAACGATGAAGTCCTTCTGGCCCTGGCGCAGGATCTCAGCCACAGTGGCGTAAGGCTTGCGATTGGTGGTGAAGCCGCCGATGGCGAGCACGTCACCGGATTCAACGAACTTTTCCACCGCATCATGCAGGGAATACACTTTGTTCATGTGAAAAACCTCCATTACAAACTTTCTCGGGGATCGTTGGTTCTTGGCGCAAATTTTCAAGGTGCCAAACTGCGCTATGGATCTAGTGTGAGTTTACCACAAGATGTACAAATTTTCTTTGGCTCAATTGGCAAAAAGTTTGCATATATTCTCTTCGCATGGTATAATAGGCGAAGCGCGGCTTTTACGCCCCTTACCCATAGGTTTTTTCTAATACCGCCGTTCTTCTGCGGACGCGGCGGCAGGAGGGCTCTCTATGAACAACGTGGAATTCCATCTTCAGCTCAACCACAACGAGACCTGGAACATGAGCCGGCTGCACTTTCACAACTATGTGGAGCTGATGCTGCCCCTGGTCAGCCCCGGCAACATCTTCGTCAACGACCAGATCTACCCCCTGCGCCGGGGCACCCTGTACCTCATCGGAGAGAACACCCTGCACCGCACCATCACCACCGGCTTCCACGCCCGGTATGTGCTGCACATCGGCCGGCGCGCCCTGGCGGAACTGTCCACCCCCCAGACCGACTTTACCCGGCTGGCCCAGAGCTCCTTCCTCCGCGCACCTCTGAGCAACGAGCAGATGACCCATCTGGTGGAGCTGTTCCAGGCTCTGGAGCGCAACAAGGACGACGGCTCCTTCGGCAGCGACATCCGGCAGATCACCGCCCTGCTGGAGCTGCTGCTGTGGGTCGCCCCGGCGCTCCACGCCTCCAGTGCAGGGGAGGCCATTCAGAACAAGGATTTTATGCGGGTGTCCCCCATCCTAGATTACATCCGCGCCCGCCTGTCCGAGCCACTCACCCTGGATCAGATCGCCGGGGAGTTCTTCATCAGCAAGCACTACCTGTGCCGCATCTTCAAATCGGCCACCGGCTTCTCCGTCATGGAGTATATCATCTACAGCCGGGTGCTCATGGCCCGGCAGCTGCTGCAGCAGGGCGTCAGCGTGCAGCAGGCGGGCGAGATGTCCGGTTTCTCCGACAACTCCCACTTCATCCGTACCTTCGGCCACCTCACCGGCACCTCCCCTGGGCGGTACGCCAAGGAGTATCAGCGCAGCGACCAGGTATTGTTGAAAGACAATATCGTGACCTGATCGCCCTTCCGCTGTCTCCACCCCCGGACCGGAGCATCTCCGCCGCCCCTTCCCCTTTTTCAGGCCAGTTTCTTGTTTTTCTCCAGCTTTTCCCATTCCCATTTTGTTAAGATACGGCATACATGCGTTAAAAAGCAGCAGGGCCTGTACCCTATAGGGTACAGGCCCTGCTGTCGGTCATTGCCGGTCATTTCACATCGGCCAGCACATCCAGGTTCTTCATAAAATACTCCACGCCGGAATACAGGGTGGTCAGCACGATCACCGCCACACAGATGGCGTTCAGCCCCTTGGGGATGGGCAGCAGCATCAGCACGATACACACCATGGTAGAGGCGGTCTTTACCTTGCCCGACCACCCGGCGGCAATGACACGGCCTTTGTCCGCAGCGATCATCCGCAGGCCGGACACAGCAAACTCCCGCACGACCACCACCAGCACGGCCCAGGCGGGCATCTGGCCCACCTCTACGAACCACAGCATGGCCGCCATCACCAGGCATTTGTCCGCCAGAGGGTCCATAAACTTGCCAAGATCGGTGATCTGGTCGTAGTGCCGGGCGATATAGCCGTCCAGGGTGTCGGTGATGCTGGCCAGAGCGAAGATCACCAGCGCCGCGTAGTTGGCCCCGGGAAAGTCCAGATACAGCACCAGCAAAAAGGCAGGGATCATCACCACCCGCAGAAGGGTGAGCTTATTGGCGGTATTCATGGGAAAGCACCTCTCTTATTCTTCGATCTCGCCGGTCAGGTCGCCGTCCTGGGTCCCGGTGATGCGCACGTTGACAAACTCCCCCGCGGGGACCGGCCCGGCAGCGGTGAAATACACATGGCCGTCGATGTCGATGGAGTCGGCATAGGTCCGGCCCACAAAACAGCCCTGTTCGCTGTCGAAGCCCTCACACAGGACCTCCATCACCGTGCCCAGGCGCTGCTCGTTATAGGCGTCCATGATCCGGGACTGGAGATCCACCACCAACTCCACCCGGCGGGCGGCAGTCTCTGGGGCGATCTGGCCGTCCATCCGCTGGGCCAGGGTGCCCTCCTCCGGGGAGAACTGGAACACCCCCGCCCGCTGGAGCTTCTGCTGCCGCAGGAAGCCGCACAGCTCCTCAAACTCCGCCTCCCCCTCGCCGGGCAGGCCGCAGATCAGAGAGGTTCGGATCACCAGGTCGGGCATGGCGGCGCGCAGCTTGTCAAACAGCACCTCGATCTCCTTCCGGCTGGTGTGCCGCCGCATAGCCTTCAGGATGCCGTCGTTGGCGTGCTGGATGGGGATGTCCAGGTAGTGGAGGATCTTGGGCTCATGGGCCATGACGTCGATGAGCTCATCGGTGATGACCTCGGGGTACAGGTAGTGCAGGCGGATCCAGTGGAAGTCCATCCTGCACAGCTCCCGCAGCAGTCCGGCCAGAGTGGTGCCGTCCTTCAGGTCCAGGCCGTAGCGGGTGATGTCCTGGGCGATGACGATCAGTTCCCTCACGCCGCTGTCCGCCAGCTCCCGGGCCTCCTTCAGCACCGCGCCCATGGTGCGGCTGCGGTAGCGGCCCCGCAGCTTGGGGATGATACAGAAGGCGCAGCCGTTGCTGCATCCCTCGGCGATCTTCAGATAGGCGGTGTAGGAGGGGGTGGTCACCAAGCGCTCCCCGTCCTCGTAGGTGGTGTTGATGCCGGCGAAGTGCTCCGCCTTCCTCCCGGCCATCAGCTCCTCCACAGCGGAGACCACCTCGGTGTAGCTGCCGGTGCCCATCATGCCGTCCACCTCAGGCAGTTCCTGCCGGATCTCGTTGGCGTACCGCTGGGTCAGGCATCCGGTGACCAGCAGCTTCTTCAGCTTCCCCTGCTCCTTCAGCTGGGCCAGTTCCAGAATGTTCTCGATGGCCTCGCTCTTGGCCGACTCGATAAAGCCGCAGGTGTTCAGAACGGCCACGTCGGCCCCCTCGGGGTCGCCGGTGACGGTATGTCCCGCCTTGCGGCACAGGGCCATCATCTGCTCGGTGTTCACCAGATTCTTGGCGCAGCCCAGAGAGACAAAGGCGATCTTGTAAGGCATTGCTATCGCTCCTGTTTTTATAGTTTCTGCCGGGGTCAATACTCCTCCCCGGTCTCAGCCCCGTACCGGCGCAGGGCGTCGCTGATGTCCGGCCAGCGGTAGCCCCGGCGGGCCAGAGCGTCGGAGATCTTCTTCAGTTCCTGGCGGTCCGGCGTTTTCCCCGCCAGCTTCTTCGCCACAAAGGCATCGATGGCCCCAGAGGGGTCCTCGGCCTGCTCCAGCGCGTCCGTCCACAGGTCCCGGGGCACCCCCCGGCGGTACAGCTCGTCTCGGAGCTTCCGCTCTCCAAAGCCCTTGGCGCTGTAGTGGCGCACCACCCGGGCGGCGTATTCGGCGTCGTTGAGGTAGCCCAACTGCTCCATGCGGTCACAGACGGCGGCGGTCTCGTCCTCCTCCGCCCCCCACTCCGCCAGCTTCTTTTCCAGCTCCCGGCGTGACTGGGGCTTGCGGCTGAGCAGCTCCAGGGCCTTGGCCCTGCGCTGCTCCCGCCCGGCGGCGGACAGCAGACTGTCGGTCTCCTCCGCCGTCAGCTCCTTCCCGGCGTACAGGGCAAAGTCGATGACCTGCCCCTCGCCCACCCGCAGGATGGAGCCGTCCTCCAGGGCGACCAGCCATCGGCCCTGCACCCGCTGAGAGGGCTTCAGCTCCCGGATGACCACGGCTTAGCCCTCGTCGTCTCCGAAGTCGTCGGCGGACACATCCACCGCCCGGCCGGCGGCCTTGGCCGCCGCCTGGGACTGCTTGCTCATCAGCTTGTAGGCGTTGGCCCGAACCTGTTCCTCGACCTGCTGGGCCAGTTCCGGGTCGTCCTTGAAGTACTGCTTCACCGCCTCACGGCCCTGGGCCAGGCGCAGCTCGCCCATGGAGTACCAGGAGCCGGACTTCTGGATGATGTCCAGCTTGGCGGCCAGATCCACCAGCTCGCCCCATTTGGAGATGCCCTCGCCGTAGATGATCTCGAACTCCGCCTCCCGGAAGGGGGGAGCCACCTTGTTCTTCACGATCTTGGCCCGGGTGCGGTTGCCCACGATCTCGGAGCCGTTCTTGATGGCCTCGATCCGGCGCACATCGATGCGCACGGAGGAGTAGAACTTCAGCGCCCGGCCGCCGGTGGTCACCTCGGGGTTGCCGTACATGACGCCCACCTTTTCCCGCAGCTGGTTGATGAAGATGACGATGCAGTTGGTCTTGGCGATGGAGCCGGCCAGCTTCCGCAGGGCCTGGCTCATCAGCCGGGCCAGCAGGCCCACATGGCTGTCGCCCATGTCGCCCTCGATCTCCGCGCGGGGAGTCAGGGCGGCCACGGAGTCCACCACCACCACGTCGATGGCGCCGGAGCGCACCAGGGCCTCACAGATCTCAAGGCCCTGCTCGCCGGTGTCCGGCTGGGAGATCAGCATGGAGTCGATGTCCACCCCCAGGGCCCGGGCATAGGTGGGGTCCAGGGCGTGCTCGGCATCGATGAAGGCCACCTCGCCCCCCCGCTTCTGGGCCTCGGCCACGATGTGCAGGGCCAGAGTGGTCTTACCGGAGGACTCGGGGCCGTAGATCTCGATGATGCGCCCCTTGGGCACGCCCCCGATCCCCAGGGCGATGTCCAGAGACAGAGAGCCTGTAGGGATGGACTCCACCACGATGCCGGTGTTCTCCCCCAGGCGCATGATGGAACCCTTGCCATAGGCCCGCTCGATCTGGGCCATGCAGGTCTCCAGTGCTTTCTTCTTGTCAGACGCGGGGGCGGCAGACTCCACCGCGGGCTTCTTCGTGGCCATATCGTTCATCCTTTCCCGCCGGACTTGTCCGGCTTTTTGGTTTGTTCTGATGTCATTCTATATCCCCGATCCTACCGGACGGGCTGTCCCATAGACCGGACTTTTAATTATTGGCGGTCCCTTCTACCACCCGCCAGATCCCGGCGGGGTCGGCGGTGGTCTGGATGTTCTCATAGCCGCTCCCCGCCAGGATGCTCTCCACATCCGGGGCCTGGTGGATCCCCACCTCGAACAGCAGGGCGCCCCCCAGGCGCAGGGCGGACTTCCACTTGGGGGCGATGGCCCGGTAGAAGTCCAGACCGTCCGCCCCGCCGTCCAGAGCCTTGTGGGGCTCGTAGTCCTTTACGGATACATCCAGCCCCCCGATGTCCCCGGTGGGGATATAGGGGGGGTTGCACACGATCACGTCAAAATCCCACAGGCTGGGGCTGGGCTGCTCCAGGGCGTCCACCGACAGGCAGGTGACCCGGGCGTTCAGCCCGTTGCGGCGCACGTTCTGCTTGCACACCCGCAGGGCCCCCTCGTCCAGCTCTCCCAGCACCACCCGGCAGCTGGGCACATTGGCCGCCACTGCCAAGCCGATGCAGCCGCTGCCGGCGCACAGGTCCAGCACCCGGGCCTCCTCCCCCGCCTTTCGGGCATAGAGGATGGCCCGCTCCGCCAGCAGCTCCGTGTCCGCCCTGGGGATCAGCACGTCCCGGGAAATATCCAGGGGCAGGCCGTAGAACTCCCACTCCCCGATGATGTAGGCCACCGGCTCCCCCGCCAGGCGGCGGCGCACCAGGTCGTCCACCCGACGCTCCAGCTCGCCGGAGACGTACAGGGACATGTCCCGGTACAGCTGCTCCCGGCTCTTGTCGGCGGCGTAGCACACCAGCTCCCGGGCCTCCAGCTGGGCCTGCTCTACCCCGGCCTTCTTCAGCCGGGCGCGGGTATCCAGAAACAGATTGTTGTAGGTGGTGGCCATAGGTTCACCTTCGTTCGTTTTGATGTATGTATGTCCGGGCAGTTCCCGGGCGCTCCACGCAATGCCGTTAAGTCGAAAACTCTGTCATTGCGAGCCAGTTCGCAAACTGGCGCGGCAATCCGCTTTCTTCTGTTGTTTTTTACGGATCCCCACGACAGTGACATCGATCACTGCCTCGGAATGACGTTTTCTGCTCGAGTTTTCCGTAATCGAAAGGTGCGCAGCTTGCCGCGACGTCACCACTCATCCTCGCCCTTGTTCTCCGGCAGGACCAGCTCCAGGGCCTTGATGCCCACCTCGATCATGGAGTCGTCCGGTTCGAAGGTGGTGAAGTTCTGCATCCACAGGCCGGGGGCCCGCAGGATCCGGCTGAGCCGGCAGTCGCTCCGCCCGGCCCAGCGGTTGAACTCATAGCTGACCCCCACGATGATGGGCAGCATGAGCAGATGGGCTCCAAAACGCAGCAAGGGGTTGGTCACGGGCCAAATGCCGAACACGACGGAGGACACCAGGATGGAGATGAAGATCACCACGAACAGGAAGCTGGTGCCGCAGCGGGGGTGGTGCCGGGGCTGGATGCGCACATTCTCCACCGTCAGGGGCAGGCCGGCCTCGTAGCAGAAGATGGTCTTATGCTCCGCCCCGTGGTAGGAGAACACCCGGCGGATGTCCTTCATTCTGGAGCACAGGGCCAGATAGCCCACGAAGATCGCCATTTTCAGCAGGCTCTCCGCCACGTTGCGCACCACCATGGAGTCGGTGAACAGCACCACCGCCGTGCCCAGCAGGGTAGGCAGCAGGAAAAACAGGCCGATGGACATGGCGATGCCGATCACCACCGCCACCGTGGTGAAGAAGGCCGCCGCCTTCTCGCTGCCCAGATGCTCGTCCAGCCACTGCTCGAATTTTGAGGGCTCCTCCGGCTCTTCCCCGTCCTCGGGGTAGAACTCGGCGGAGAACATCAGTGCCTTGACGCCCTCGACCATGGAGTCCAGAAAGGTGACCACCCCCCGGATCAGGGGCCAGCCCAGAATGGGGTAGCGGTCCTTTATGAGCTTCAGCTCCTTCTCCCGGATCTCCAGCCCTCCGTCCGGGCGGCGGATGACGATGGACTGCTTCTTGGGGCCGCGCATCAGGATGCCCTCGATCAGGGCCTGACCGCCGCACATGGTCTTAAAGCCCCCCGCGGGGCACTTTTTTTCTTCCATAGAAAATGGGTCTCCTTATTTTGCTCTATTTTATCAGCATCTGCCGCAGAACGCAACAGAAATTCAAACTTTTGTTCTATCCCTCTTCCAGAGGCAGCCGGATGGTCACCAGACAGCCGCCGCCGGGGGCGTTGGTGATGTCCAGAGTGCCCTCGTGACGGGTGACGATCTCCTCGCACACCGCAAGTCCGATGCCGCTGCCCCGGGCCTTGGAGGAGCCCTTGTAGAACTTCTGCTTGATGAAGGGCAGCTCCTCCTCGGGGATGCCGGGGCCGTAG
>CAKUHX010000036.1 GCA_934659475.1 uncultured Oscillospiraceae bacterium | reverse complement strand
AGAATGTTGATGGAACCGGCGGCCACGCGGCCCTGCGCGATGGCGGAGAACAGGCCGCCCAGCGCCATGGGCAGGCAGGCGGCGAAGTACTGCATCCCTTGGGCCACGGTCAGGGTGGGCAGGGTGCCGGACAGCAGGCCCATGCGGAACACGGCGAAGAACCACACCACCAGACCGTACAGGCCCTGGGTGCCGGGGATCACCTGAAGGATCATGACCTTGCCGAACTTACTGGGGTCCTGGCTGAGCAGGCCGGTGCCGGCCTCACCGGCAAGGCCGGTGCCCTTGGCGGAGCCGATGCCGGACAGCACCGCCGCCAGACCCGCGCCCAGCAGGGCGATGGCCAGACCGCCGATCTGCCCCAGAGGGGTAAGAGCCTGCTGCATTTCTACCAAAGCGTTCATATCCATGTTGTGTTTCCTCCTTAATCAACTGCGTCTATGTCGTAATATTTTCCGCTGAGATCCAGGGGGCGGAAGGGCTTGCCGCCGTCCTCGTAAAATTTGTTGAAATACTCCAGACACTGCAAACGCAGGTCGTGGACGTAGCACCCCAGCAGGTTCAGGGCAAAGTTCAGGGCGTTGCCCGCCGCCGAGATGAGAATGAAAACGACGATGTTGCCGGGGATGGCCCCCAGAGTGTTGAACACCTGGGCGATGACGGAGCCCGCCAGCATCAGGGCCATCAGACGGGAGTAGGACAGGATGTCCCCGAAGTAGCCGGTGATGTGGTCATACAGCGAGCCGAACACCGCCGTCACCTTGCCGAAGCCCCTGGCGTTCCAGCCGGAGCCCACCAGCACCATCACGCCGCCCACGGCCAGGACAGGCAGGAAGCCCCGCAGCAGATACAGGGCCAGCCCCGCAAACACGACCCACCAGGTCACTTCCTCCCACAGGGCGTCCATGAACTGGCCCCGCCTGACCTTTTTGATCAGGCTGATGGCCATGCCGGTGACGATCTGGACAAAGCCCAGGGCCATGGCCCCCACCAGGATCATCATGGTGTCGTTCAGGGGAGTGAACAGGGCAGGCAGTTCAAAGGTGCTGCTGGGGTCGATCAGCTTGAACAGCTGAGTCAAAAAATCTCCGAAGAAGCCGCCGGTCAGAGCCCCCATGATGAAGGTGCTCACGCCGCACAGGCCCAGCAGCCCAAAGAAGTGGGCCATGGTGCCCGAGGGGCGCTTCTTTTTCAGCACGATCACCGAGGCCAGCATCATCAGCAGACCGTACCCCATGTCCGCCATCATGATCCCGTAAAACAGGATGAAGAAGGGGGCCATCAGGGGGTTGGGGTCCAGACTGCCGTAAGCGGGCAGGGAGTACATCTCTGTCACCATATTCAGGGGCCGGGTGAACCAGTTGTTTTTCAGCTTTACCGGCACCTGGGGATACTCCGCCGGGTCCGGGTCCTCCGCCTGCACGGCGCAGGGCCAGCGCTCCAGCTGCTGCTCCAGTCCGGGCCACCGGTCCGCCGGCGCCCAGCCCTCCAGATAAAAGGTGCTCTGGGTGTCCAGCAGGTCGGCCTTGCTCTCCTCCCGGCGTATGTCTGTCCCGGTGCGGTCGGCCGCCCGGCACAGGGCGCTCCGGCAGCTGCCCATAGCAGCCAGCTGCTCCTCCCGCCGGACCTTCTCCGCCCCGATCTCCTCCAGCCGCTGCGCCAGCCGCCGGTCGTTGTCCAGAGCCGTGCCCGCCATATCCCGGAAGGTCACCCGGCTCCAGCCCAGCTCCTTCAGGGCGGTCAGGGCGGCATCCAGCTCTTCCGCGCTGCACACCAGCAGGGCATACTGTCCCGTCCGGTCCGTTCCAGCGGGCAGCAGCTGGGTAAGCTCCCCCGCCGCGGCCTGGGCCTGAGGCAGGGGCACGCTCATCGGCAGCACACCGAACTGGAAAGCCGTCTGCTGGGTGGAGGAGATGTCCAGAGGGACATCCAGGCTCAGCCAGGGGGCCAGGCTCTGGCGCAGGACCTCGATCTTGCCCCGCTCCGCCTCCAGGGCGGCCAGCGCCCGCTCCTGGCCGCAGATCTCCTCCGCGTCCCGCAGGGCCTGGTCATAGGCCTCCTGATCCGCCAGCTCCCGCTGGGAGATGGATGGTTTGGGCGCCAGCAGGCCCGTTTTTTCCGGCGCCCACCGCCGGAGGATCCCGATCGCCTGACTCAGGGTCTGCTGCCGCTCCCTGGCCAGGGCCAGGGCGGAGCCGTCTGGCCGGGTCAGGCCGGCCCACTCCTCCGGGTCGGCCGGATCGGTCTCCGGTCGGCAGATCTCCACGCACCCGGCCCGCTGCAGCTGCCGCAGCAGCTCCTCCCGGTCCCGGGTCATGGCGATCAGCCGGATCCGTTTCATTCTGACGATGGCCATCAGTCATTCACAACCTTTTCCACGATCATCGCCGCCGCCTGCTTCAGGCGGGACTGTGCCTGCTGCTTCATCTCGCCGCAGGTCTGTTCTGCCTGCCGCAGCTGCTGCCGGGTCAGCTCGGCGGCCTGCTCCTCCGCCCGGGCCATCATCTCCCGGGCCTGGACCTCGGCCTGCTGCCGCGCCTGCTCCAGCGTCCGCCGCGCCTCCCGCTGGGCGGTCTGTATCCGCTGGCGGCTGTCCGCCGCGGCTTTTTCCTTCATCCGGGCAGTTTCCTGCTCCAGCTGTGTGATACGTTCAATGGCTTCCATTGCCATAATTTTCACCGCCTTTCCTTTTTTGGATGCGGGCATCCCATCTCTCTTCAGCATGGACGGCTCCCTTTATTCTCATCCAAACATTGTCACAAGTATAACAAAATATTTATAAGCCATTATAGCGCCCCGATCTTAAAAATGCAAGTGCATTTTCCCTTTCCCGTCTTTATCGTTTTTTAATATCCGCCAAATTCTTATGCATTCAGGCCCTTTTGTCTGATTTTAGAGAGCGGTCTTTGGGGTCCTTTCCCCCTTTTTGCATTTTTTACTTTCTCGCGATTCATAACTTTGTTAAAAATGAAACAGACACGTTGTTTTCGTGTCTGTTTCTCGTCTTTTTCTTGCAAAAATCAGGGCAGAATGGCCTGCGGCTCCGTCCGGCTTTCACTCAGCCGGGTCACAACGGCCACGCTGCCGGCCCCCAGGCCGGCGGTGCTGCCGTCTATCCACAGGCGGTCGGCATACTGCTCCAGCAGGGCGGGGGTCAGGCCGGTCAGGCCGTCCTGTCCTGCGGCGGTCGCAGCCGAACACCGGATGGCCAGCGCCGCGTCATAGGGCTCCAGCGCCTGCACCGTCTCGGCCAGGAACTTGTCCACGGTCTCTGTCCGCCGCTCAAGGTCTCGGGCGGGGTCGCCGTTCACCGCGGCCCCATCCCCGCCGCCCGGCCAGCCGCAGCTGTCCAGCAGCACCTCGTCAAAGCCCATGGCGGCCAGCTCGGCCGCCGCCCGGGCCAGATAGCTGCGCACGGCGTTGTTCTCCGGCGTGCTCCAAAGTGCACCGTCGCTGTCCTTCCAGCGGTTCCCGCCGCTGTCCCGCAGGACGCAGCCGGAGTCTGCCCCCACCAGTCCGTCCTTGAAGCAGGACAGGCGGGCCACGGTGTACAGCTGCGTCTCCTTCAGGAACTGCGCCAGCGTCTCGTTCACGTTTTCCGTCTGACTGTTGGCCCGGACATTGCGGGCGATGGCCTCGCCGGACTTCCATCCCAGAGTGCCGGGATCCCCCTTCATGTCGATGACAAGGGCGTCCGCCCCGGCCTGCCGGGCCAGCTCCTCCGCTGTGCCGTTCAGCACCGCCTCCACCGAGACGATCACCGCCCCCATAGGCAGCTCCGCCGGCGGCTCCTCCTGAGACACATCCCCGGACCGATCTCCGGAAGAGGAGACGTGCCCGGGATCTGGCTCCGACTGGGACATATCCGGCCTGTCCCTGTGGAAGAAGGGCAGCTCCAGGCTGACCCGTCCGTCCTGATAGACCAGGTAGCGCCGCCCGAACAGCAGCAGTCCCCCCGCCAGCAGCACCAGGAGCAGCAGCACCACAGCCACTATGCGCAGAATATCCGTTACAGTTTTTCGCCCGCGGTAGGTATCAAGATCCGGTTTTTTCCACGCCATGGCCGTCCTCCTTGTCCCGCGCCCCGCCTGGGCGCCGCGATCGTTACGCCGATTATATCAGTTTGCAGCCCTCCGCGCAACTGCAGGGGCAAAAAGTTGATCAAAAATTCATTTTTTACCGGTGCAGATAGGCCGGCGGCCGGTACTGAAGGGCCTCTGCCATGTGGCCGGCCTGGATGTCCTCGCTGCCGTCCAGATCGGCAATGGTGCGGGCCACCCTTAAAATACGGTCGTAGCTCCGGGCGGTCAGCCCCATGCGCTCAAAGGCCCCCCGCATCAGCTTCTGCCCCGCCTGATCCAGGGCGCACCAGCGGTCCAGCTCCTTCCTCCCCAAGTTGGCGTTGCAGGTCAGCCCGTCGCCGTACCGTTCCCGCTGCACCGCCCGGGCCTTGTCCACCCGGACCTTTACGGCAGAGGAGGGCTCCGCCGCGCTCCGCCCGGCCAGCTCCTCGAACTCCAGAGCCTCCACCTGCACGAACAGGTCGATGCGGTCCAGCAGGGGTCCGGACAGGCGGGAGAGGTACTTCTTCACCTCCGCCTCGGTGCATTTGCACCGGCCCGAGGGGTGCCCGTACCAGCCGCACTTGCAGGGGTTCATGGCGCACACCAGCATGAAGCGGCTTGGATAGGTCACGGTGCCCGCCGCCCGGGAGATCTGCACCTGGCCGTCCTCCAGGGGCTGGCGCAGCACCTCCAGCACCTCCTTGGGGAACTCGGGCAGTTCGTCCAGGAACAGCACCCCCTGATGGGCCAGGGAGATCTCCCCCGGCCGGGGGTTGGAGCCGCCCCCGGCCATGCCCATGGGTGACACAGTGTGGTGGGGAGAGCGGAAGGGCCGCACATCGATCAGGGGGTGCTCCCGGCTGGTCAGGCCCATGACGGAGTGGATCTCCGTCGCCTCCAGGGCCTCCTGACGGGTCATATCCGGCAGGATGGAGGGCAGGCGCTTGGCCAGCATGGACTTGCCGGAACCGGGCGGGCCGGACATGAGCACATGGTGCCCGCCCCCCGCCGCGGCGATCTCCAGGGCCCGCTTCACCGGCTCCTGCCCCTTCACGTCGGCGAAGTCCAGGCAGCGCAGGGCCGTATCCCCCGGCTGCCACAGAGGGGCCGGCTCAATGGGCGTCTCGCCAGACAGGTGGGCGCACAGCTGGCGCACATCCTCCACGGGATAGACCACAGGCCCCTCGGCCAGGGTGGCCTCCGGCGCGCTGTCAGCGGGGACATACAAGGCGCGGATGCCCGCCCGCTTGGCCGCCAGGGCCATGGGCAGCATGCCCGCGCAGGGGCGCACCCTTCCGGACAGGGACAGCTCGCCCACAAAGGCGCTGTCCCGGTCGGGCAGGCGCAGCTGTCCCCCAGCACACAGGATGCCCACCAGCATGGGCAGGTCATACAGGGTGCCCGCCTTTTTCAGGTGGGCAGGAGCCAGATTCACCGTGATCCGGCTGACCGGAAAGGCAAAGCCGCAGTTCTTGATGGCGGCGCGCACCCGCTCACGGGCCTCGTTCACCGCCGCGTCCGGCAGGCCCACCACCGTAAAGGCGGGCAGCCCCCCGGACAGGTCGCACTCCGCCGAGACCTCGTACCCCGTGACCCCGTGCAGCCCCAGGGATCGCACATTACATACCACCGTATTTCCCCCCGATCTCTTTTTTCTTATTGTATCCTCTTTCCCCGCGGGATGCAATGGCCCCGGGGAGAGAAGGCAGGTTTTTCCCGGACAGGATCCTATGGCAGGACCTGTCTCCGCCCATTATACATATAGCTATTTTGTTATGACCTCATAAGCAATCAGGCCATGGCATCCCTCACTTTTTTGGGCTAAAATGTTTGGTGGGTCATTTTGTCATCGCCAACAAAAACAGACGCTGTTCTGCCTGGCGGTGGCAGTTAGGGAAGTGTGACGGGCTTGGGAACCCGTCCGAGAAAAAAGGAAGAAAGCAGGTATCTAAAGTCTATGGCAAGAAAATTCAAAACCATGGACGGCAACAATGCCGCGGCATATGTCAGCTACGCCTTTACTGAAGTAGCCGGCATCTACCCCATCACGCCGTCCAGCCCCATGGCCGACTACGTTGACCAGTGGGCAGCCCAGGGCCAGAAGAACATCTTCGGCACCACCGTCAAGGTCATCGAAATGCAGTCTGAGGCCGGCGCGGCCGGTACAGTGCACGGCTCTCTGGCAGCCGGCGCCCTGACCACCACCTACACCGCCTCTCAGGGTCTGCTGCTGATGATCCCCAATATGTACAAGATCGCCGGCGAGCTGCTGCCCGCCGTGTTCCACGTCTCTGCCCGTACCGTGGCGGCCCAGTCTCTGAACATCTTCGGCGACCACTCCGACGTGATGGCCTGCCGCCAGACCGGCTTTGCCATGCTGGCTGAGGGCAACGTGCAGGAGGTCATGGATCTGGCCCCTGTGGCCCATCTGTCCGCCATCAAGGGCCGCGTCCCCTTCGTCAACTTCTTCGACGGCTTCCGCACCTCTCACGAGATCCAGAAGGTCGCCATCTGGGACTACAAGGATCTGGCTGACATGATCGACATGGACGCGGTCGAGGCCTTCCGCAAGCGCGCCCTGAATCCCGAGCGGCCCACCATGCGCGGCTCTCACCAGAATGGCGACATCTTCTTCCAGAACCGCGAGGCCAGCAACTCCTACTACGATGCCCTGCCTGAGATCGTCGAGGGCTACATGGACCAGGTCAACGCCAAGCTGGGCACCGACTACAAGCTGTTCAACTACTACGGCGCGCCCGACGCCGACCGGGTCATCATCGCCATGGGCTCCATCTGCGACGTGACCGAGGAGGTCATCGACTACCTGAACGCCCACGGCGAGAAGGTGGGTCTGGTGAAGGTCCGCCTGTACCGCCCCTTCCGCGCGGACAAGCTGATCGAGGCCATCCCCGCCACCGCCAAGAAGATCGCCGTTCTGGACCGCACCAAGGAGCCCGGCGCTCTGGGCGACCCCCTGTATCTGGACGTGATCACCGCCCTGTCCCGCGCCGGCATCACCGACAAGGTGGTCGTGGGCGGCCGCTATGGTCTGGGCAGCAAGGACACTCCCCCCCGCAGCGTGTTCGCCGTATACGAGAACCTGGCCCAGGATGCCCCCAAGAACAACTTCACCATGGGCATCGTGGATGACGTGACCAACACCTCCCTGCCTGAGCACAAGGCCCCCAACACCGCGGCGGCCGGCACCATCGAGTGCAAGTTCTGGGGTCTGGGCGGCGACGGCACCGTGGGCGCCAACAAGAACTCCATCAAGATCATCGGCGACCACACCGACAAGTATGTGCAGGCGTACTTCCAGTACGACTCCAAAAAGACCGGCGGCGTCACCATCAGCCATCTGCGCTTCGGTGACAAGCCCATCCGTTCTCCTTATTATATCAACAAGGCCGACTTCGTGGCCTGCCACAACCCCTCCTATGTCACCAAGGACTTCCCCATGGTGCGCGACGTCAAGCCCGGCGGCGTGTTCATGATCAACTGCCAGTGGTCCATGGAGGAGCTGGAGCACCACCTGTCCGCCAACGCCAAGCGGTATATCGCTGAGAACGACATCCAGCTGTACACCATCAATGCCATCGACCTGGCCGCTCAGATCGGCATGGGCAAGCGCACCAACACCATCCTGCAGTCCGCCTTCTTCTCCCTGGCCAAGGTCATGCCCGAGGCAGAGGCCATCCAGTATATGAAGGACGCGGCCACCCACTCCTACCTGAAAAAGGGCCAGGACATCGTGGACATGAACCACAAGGCCATCGACGCCGGCGCCACCGCCTATGTGAAGATCGATGTGCCTGCCTCCTGGAAGACCGCCGAGGACAAGCCCGTCGAGAGCAAGCACACCGGTCCCGCCAAGCTGGTGGACATGGTGAACAAGATCCTGGATCCCGTGGACCGCATGGACGGCGACAGCCTGCCCGTGTCCGTCTTTATGGATCACGTGGACGGCACCTTCCAGCTGGGCGCCGCCGCCTACGAAAAGCGCGGCGTGGCCGTGTCCGTGCCCGAGTGGGATCCCGCCAAGTGCATCCAGTGCAACCAGTGCGCCTTCGTCTGCCCCCACGCCACCATCCGTCCCTTCATGCTGACCGAGGAGGAGGCCAAGAACGCCCCCGCTTCCGCCAAGATCGTGGACGTGAAGGCCGGCAAGGGCAAGGGCGTCTACAAGTTCTCCATGGCCATCAGCCCCCTGGACTGCATGGGCTGCTCCGTGTGCGTGAACATCTGCCCCACCAAGGCACTGACCATGGTCGCCCAGGAGAGCCAGGCCGACCAGCAGCCCGTTTTCGACTACATGGTCGCCAACGTGACCGAGAAGAAGGACGTCATCGACCTGTCCGTGAAGGGCAGCCAGTTCAAGCGTCCTCTGCTGGAGTTCTCCGGCTCCTGCGCCGGCTGCGCCGAGACCGCCTATGCCCGCCTGATCACCCAGGTGTGCGGCGACCGGATGTATATCTCCAACGCCACCGGCTGTTCCTCCATCTGGGGCGGCCCCTCCGCTACCTCTCCCTACACCACCACTGCCGAGGGCAAGGGTCCCGCGTGGGCCAACTCCCTGTTCGAGGATAACGCCGAGCACGGCCTGGGCATGTATCTGGGCCAGAAGGCCATCCGCAACCGCCTGGCCGCCCAGACCCGCGAGCTGATCGCCGTGGAGTGGGCTCAGCCCGCCCTGAAGGAGGCCGCTCAGAAGTGGCTGGACACCATGGAGGACGGCGCTGCCAACCAGGACGCCGCCAAGGCCTATGTGGCCGCTCTGGAAGAGAGCCTGGCTACCGTGGACGAGCTGGCCGCCGTGCCCAAGTTCGCTGAGCATGCCGCCGAGCTGAAGGCCAAGGGCAAGAAGTTCTGCGACTGCGCCGCCTGCAAGCTGGCCAAGGCCATCCTGGACGAGAAGGAGTACCTGAACAAGAAGTCCGTGTGGATCTTCGGCGGCGACGGCTGGGCCTACGACATCGGCTTCGGCGGCGTGGACCACGTCCTGGCCTCCGGCGAGGATGTCAACATCTTCGTCTTCGACACCGAGGTTTACTCCAACACCGGCGGACAGGCTTCCAAGGCCTCCAACATCGGCCAGGTGGCTCAGTTCGCCGCTGCCGGTAAGACCGTGGCCAAGAAGAGCCTGGCTGAGATTGCCATGACCTACGGCTACGTCTACGTGGCTCAGGTGGCTATGGGCTCCAGCGCCAACATGGCCCAGACCCTGAAGGCCATCGCCGAGGCCGAGGCCTATCACGGCCCCTCTCTGATCATCGGCTACTCCCCCTGCGAGATGCACTCCATCAAGGGCGGCATGGCCAACTGCCAGAACGAGATGAAGAAGGCCGTGGACTGCGGCTACTGGAACATGTTCCGCTTCAACCCCGAGCTGAAGAAGCAGGGCAAGGATCCCTTCATCCTGGATTCCAAGGCTCCCGCCGGCGGCTATCAGGAGTTCCTGATGAACGAGGCCCGCTACTCCAGCCTGACCCGCTCCTTCCCCGAGCGCGCCAAGGAGCTCTTCGCCCTGAACGAGGAGACCGCCAAGGCCCGTTACGAGAAGCTGCTGCGGCTGCAGAAGATGTACGAGGCGTAATGCTTAAAACCCAAGACCGCTCCCCTGGCGCATAGCGCCAGGGGAGCGGTCTTATTTTTTAAGCGCGGAGACACTCTTTACTGCCCTTCCCGCGTTTCGTGATCTGTAGAGACCTCTCCTCCCAAACGGAGAGATATTTCCTTTGCAGCCTCCCGCAGCATAGGAAGTATCTCATTTGCGATCCGATCATTTCCCAGCTGCTCAACAGAGCCAAACATGCTCAATGCCGCTACCGGCTTTTTTAGATAACTGTAAATTGGCACTGCCACGCAGCGCAGGCCGATCTCGCACTCCTCGTCGTCCACTGCATAACCCGCTTTTCGCACCTTTTCCAGTTCCTCTGCCAGCCCACGTTTATTTGTGATGGTCCGATCCGTCAGTGAACACAGACCTTTTTCCTTGATCAACCGATCAAGCTCAGCATCAGAAAACGCAGATAGCAGCACTTTCCCCGAGCTGGATGCATGCATAGGCGTACTTTTCCCAATGCGCATGAGGGAAAATTTCGGGTCATAAATACAGTCCAGATAGATGCACTCCATATCCTGCTCTATCACGAGACAGATGCCCAGCGCCGAACATCTTGTCAGCTCGCTGATCACATCCGCTGAAATGGTCCGCAGGCTCATATGGATACGCGTTTGCTCCCCGATCTGACAAATTTTCCACGTCAAGGCATATCGACCAGAGATCTTATCCTGAAACACATATCCATCTGTGATCAGGGCGTTCAGATACCGCAGCGTCGTCGCCTGCGGCACATTGATGCCCGCAGCGATCTCCTGCAGCCGCATTGCAACTCTGCTCTCTGAAAGACATCTCAACAGCTGCATCAATTTAGATGCAGACTGATTCACTGTTTTTTCATTATTGTCATTCGCCATACGCTCACCTGCATGTTTTTATCTTATCATGCCACATTTCACGTTCTCTGTCAAGCCAACACACTTTTCTTTCTTTTTCAAAATTCAATTTTATTTTTATATTTATAATTGACATTTTTAATGAATCAATATATTATATAGTAAGTAGATTTCAAAATCTAACTTTATTATGAGGTGATCGATATGGCAGAACGAAAAAAGTACTGTGTAAATGGCGAATGGCTCAGTTCTAAGACCGACAAATGGATGCCAGTTACAGATTCCAGCACAGGAGAAGTGATCGCCGAAGTCCCCTGCTGCACCGCGGCTGAAGTAGAATCCGCCATTGCTGCAGCAGATGCGGCATTTCCTGCCTGGTCACAGATGTCCATCAGCAAGCGCACGCAAATGATGTTTCACTGGAGAAACGTTCTGGTGGATCATCTGGATGAACTTACTGTTTTGTGTGCAAAGGAATTGGGCAAAAATCTGGCTGAGGCCCGTGGCGATGTTCTGAAGGCGATCGAGCCGACTGAACTGGCCTGTGCGACCCCGTTCGTCTCTCAGGGCAGCGCCTCTCTTCAGGTGACCACTGGTTTTGATACGGCCACTTATCGCATGCCGTTAGGCGTTGTAGCGGGTATTGTTCCTTTTAACTTCCCCGCAATGATCCCCTGGGGTTGGATGGTCCCGCTCGCGATCGCGACCGGCAATACGGTCGTACTGAAAGCGGCAAGTCTGACTCCTTTGACCTCTATGCGTATCCTGGAACTGTTTTATACGGAAGGCGGTTTCCCGAAGGGCGTTGTCAATCTTGTTACCTGCAGCCGCCACGAGGCCGAGATCTTCCTGACCGATCCCCGCATCAAGGCTGTTACCTTTGTTGGCACTACCGGCGTAGGCAAGCACATTTATTCCATCGCCTCGGCAAATGGGAAGCGTGTTCAGGCCCAATGCGAAGCCAAGAACCACGCTCTTGTGCTGGAGGACTGCGACCTTGAAAGTGCGACCAATGCCATCATCAATTCTACTTATGGCTGCGCCGGTATGCGCTGTATGGCCCTCCCTGTTATCGTAGTTCAGGAAAGTATCGCAGACAAATTCGTTTCCCTTTTGAAGAAAAAGGCTCAGGCTCTGAAGGTCGGATGCGCCTATGATCCTGACACCGCTCTTGGCCCCGTCGTCTCTGCGGAGCACAAGGAAAAGGTCTGCGGCTGGATCAAGAAGGGCATCGAAGAAGGTGCCGAGCTTGTGCTTGACGGCCGCAGCATCAGCGTCCCCGGCTATGAGAACGGTTATTTTGTCGGTCCTACGATCTTTGACCACGTCAAGCCCGGAATGACCATCGGCGACCGCGAGATCTTTGGCCCAGTCACTTTGATCAAGCGAGTCAAGGATTTCGAAGAGGGCCTTGCTGTCATGAACGCGAATCCTTTTGCCAACGGCTCTGTTATCTTTACACAAAGCGGCTACTACGCCCGCGAGTTCGAGCTGCGCACTGACGGCGGTATGGTCGGCATCAACGTCGGCATCCCCGTACCCAGCGCTTACTTCCCCTTCTCCGGCAACAAGGGTTCCTTCTTTGGCGATCAGCACGTCCTCGGCCTTGATGGCGTCCGCTTCTATACCCGCGCAAAGACGGTCACCAAACACTGGTACGATGAACATTCCAAGAAAAAGGTCGTAGACACCTGGGAAGGCACCGTTGAGCGCTGATCTTCTTTTTCATTCTTCTTCCTCCATCCTCGCAAGTACAAGGGGCGCACCTGAG
>CAKUHX010000035.1 GCA_934659475.1 uncultured Oscillospiraceae bacterium | reverse complement strand
GGGAGCAGGGTCGTTCTTGTTCACGTCGATGATGAACTCTGAGTCCTGCATACCGGCCTTGTGCTGGATGGCGCCGGAGATGCCCAGAGCGACATAGATCTTGGGGTGAACGGTCTTGCCGGTCTGGCCCACCTGGTGGTCGGCGGACAGCCAGCCGCTGTCGATGGTGGCACGGGAGCCGCCCACGACGCCGCCCAGGACCTCAGCCAGCTCCTCGGCCAGCTTGATGCCGCCCTCGACGTCCTTGCTGATGCCGCGGCCCACGGAGACGACCACATCGGCGCCGATCAGGTCCACCAGCTTCTTGGCGGCCTTCACGACCTCCACGACCTCGGTGCCCATGTCATCGGCGGTCAGGGAGAAGTTGGGACGGATGATCTCGCAGGCGTCGGCCTTGGCCTGATCGAAGGGAGCCTTCTTCATAACGCCGGGACGGACGGTGGCCATGGCGGGACGGAACCGGGGGCAGATGATGGAGGCCATCAGGTGGCCGCCGAAAGCGGGACGGGTCATCTTCAGGTCGCGGGACACGTCGTGCTTCTGGCCCAGGACCATGGCGGAGTTCAGGCCGGCGATCTTCTCCTCGGGCAGAGTGGAGGCGCCGCGCAGGAAGTCGCGGTAGATGTCCATGTCCACGTCCAAGTGGGTGCAGTCGGCGCACAGACCGGTGTGCAGACGGGCGGCGCAGCGGGGGCCCAGGTCGCGGCCGATGTTGGTGGCGCCGATCAGCATGATCTCGGGCTTCAGCTCCTCGATCACGTCGCAGATGACCTTGGTGTAGCCGTCGGTGGTGTAGTCCTTCAGCAGGGGGCTCTCGCACAGAACGACCTTGTCAGCGCCGTAGCCGCCCAGCTCCTTGGCCAGACCCTCGACGTTGTCGCCCAGCAGCAGACCGCACAGCTGGACGCCCAGCTCGTCGGCCAGCTTGCGGCCTTCGGAGATCAGCTCGAAGGAAGTGGGCATCATTTTGCCCTGACGCTGCTCGCAGAAGACCCATACATCCTTGAAAGCAGCCAGATCAGTGTTGTTGAAGTTAGACATAATCAATCTTTCTCCTCTCTTAGATGATGTGCTTGGCAGCCAGCAGGCCGGCCAGCTTCTCGCAGGTCTCCTTGTCAGCGCCCTCCAGCATCATGCCGGCGCCCTTCTGAGGAGGCGTAAAGGAGGTCAGAATGTTGGTGGGAGAACCCTTCAGGCCGATGGTGGTGGGATCGATCAGGGGGTTGTCCTTCAGGGTGTTGTAGTCGAAGATCTCATAGGGCTTGGAGTAGCACTCGAAGATGCCGCCCACGCTCATATAGCGGGGAGTGTTCAGCTCCTTGATGCAGGTGATCAGGCAGGGGGTCTTGACCTTGATGGTCATATAGCCGTCCTCCAGCATCCGCTTGACGGTCAGGGTGTCGCCGTCCTTGGTGATCTCGGCGGCGTAGGACACCTGGGGCAGGCCCAGCTTCTCGGCGATCTGGGGGCCGACCTGAGCGGTGTCGCCGTCGATGGCCTGACGGCCGCAGAATACGACAGTATCCTTCTCCACGCCGATCTTCTCGATGGCAGCGGCCAGGATCTGAGAGGTGGCATAGGTGTCGGAGCCGCCGAACTCACGGGCGGACACCAGCACGGCGCGGTCGGCGCCGCGGGCCAGGATCTCACGCAGCATGCCCTCTGCGGGAGGGGGACCCATGGAGACGATGATGACCTCGGCGCCGGTCTGCTCCTTCAGCACCAGAGCGGCCTCGACGGCGTTCAGATCGTCGGGGTTGGTGATGGCGGCCATGGAGGCGCGGTTCAGAGTACCATCGGGATTGACGGCCACCTTACCGGAGGTATCGGGGACCTGCTTGACACAAACGATAATTTTCATTTCGATCTGCCTCCTAACTTATTTCACGCCCAGGTGGCTGGCGATGACCATGCGCTGGACTTCGGAAGTGCCCTCGTAGATCTCGGTGATCTTCGCGTCGCGCATCATGCGCTCCACGGGGTACTCACGGGTGTAGCCGTAGCCGCCGAACAGCTGGACAGCGCGGCGGGTGACGTCGGAGGCGGCCTCAGCGGCGAACAGCTTGGCCATAGCGGCGTCCATGGAGTAGGGCTCGTGGTTCTGCTTCTTCATGGCAGCGGCGTAGACCAGATACTGAGCGGCCTGCATACGGGTGTGCATATCGGCCAGCTGGAACTGGGTGTTCTGGAACTGGGACAGGCGCTTCTTGAACTGGACACGCTCCTGGGTGTACTTGATGGCCTCGATGATGGCGCCCTCGCCCAGGCCCAGAGCCTGAGCCGCGATGCCGATACGGCCGCCGTCCAGGGTCTTCATGGCGATCTTGAAGCCCTCGCCCTCTTTGCCCAGCAGGTTCTCCTTGGGGACGATGCAGTCCTCAAAGATCAGGTCGCAGGTGGAGCTGCCGCGGATGCCCATCTTCTTCTCGTGCTTGCCGGTGGAGAAGCCGGGGAAGTCCTTCTCGACGATGAAGGCAGAGATGCCGTGGTTGCCCAGGGCCTTGTTGGTCATGGCGAACACAACGAAGGTGGAGGCCACGTTGCCGTTGGTGATGAAGCACTTGCTGCCGTTGAGCACATAGTGGTCGCCCTCCAGGACAGCGGTGGTCTGCTGGCCGGAGGCATCGGTACCGGCGTTGGGCTCGGTCAGGCCGAAGGCGCCGATCTTCTTGCCGGACAGCAGGTCGGGCAGATACTTCTTCTTCTGCTCCTCGGTGCCGTTCTCAAAGATGGGGGCGCAGCACAGAGAGGTGTGAGCAGAGACCACGACGCCGGTGGTGCCGCAGACCTTGGACAGCTCTTCCACGCACATGGCATAGGACAGAACGTCGCCGCCGGCGCCGCCGTACTCCTTGGGGAAGTAGATGCCCATCATGCCCAGTTTGCCCATCTTCTCCACGGTCTCCATGGGGAAGCGCTCCTCCTCGTCCAGCTCCTCGGCCAGGGGCTTGACTTCGGTCTCGGCGAACTCGCGGTACATCTTACGGACCATCTCTTGCTCTTTCGTCAGATGAAAATCCATGGTTAAGTCCTCCTACTTTTCATACTTGCTTCTTAAAACAGCGTGTTATCGCGGGGTCCCGGGCGGGGAGGGTTCGGGCCGACAGCACCTGCCCGACGGGGACAGACGATACATGGGGACGGCCGTCATAAACGCTTTCTTTAAGCACTTGTTAGAAATTTAACAAGAAAAAGGCGAAAGAAACGCAACCCGCAAAAATTGCGGTGTTGCTGTTATATGGCGGCAGCAAAACAATTTGCCTACAGAATTATAACGGTTTTCTTATTGTATTGCAAGGAAAAGAGGCTCGGCGAAATATACAATTTTTCCTGCATCTTTTTGTGAAGGGGAAGAGGATGTGCAAGGATGGCGGCATTTGCTCGAAAAGGCCCGGGCCGCGCGGGAAGGGCGCGGCCCGGGCCGGAAATAAGAGAAAAATTATTTGCCGAGGTGCGGCAGAATGTGGGACATATGGACAAAACACCTTGCGCTGCTGTGGCGCGCTATGGTATAATTTCACAAAGTGTGTTCCCGAGCGGAGAAACAGGAGGAGATAAAATGAAAAAACGGCTGTTATCCCTGCTGCTGGCCCTGGTGTTGGCGGCGTCCATGGCGGTGCCCGCCCTGGCGGCGGAGCAGATCCAGGTGGTGAAGCTACCGGACGGAGAGACCGCAGTTGACTACTTCCCCGGGTGGAACTATATCGTCACCAAAAAATCACCCAGAATGTTTCAGAATGACTACGCACTGATCGACCTGACCACGGGGGAAAGGGTGTGGGAGCAGTCGAACGGCTGGGTAAATCCAAGAGCCTATGGAGACTATCTGATCGAAGCTCTGGACGTGTGGGATAACGCTCTGCTGGACCGGGACCTGAAGCCGGTGGATCTGAAGGGCGTGAACGAATTTTATACCTTTGGGGGGAACTATCTGATCTTCTTTTCAGAGGGCAAGGGACTTGGCGTGATCGACCTGAAGGGAAATGTGATCATTCCCGCCAAATACGACACGGTCGGAACACAGGTCTTTCCGGAGAGCATGCAGCAGCATCCCGTTACGGAGGGCTTCCATGAGGGGATGGCGCAGGTGAGGCTGAATGACAAGATCGGCTTTGTCAACGAAAAGGGACAGGAGGTCGTCCCCCCGACCTATCACTACGCTCAGGTGTTCATCGAGGGGATGGCCATCGTAACTGACTCCGCCGACCGGAAGGGTGCCATCAATACCCAGGGCAAGGTGGTGGTCCCCCTGAAGCATGAGACTCTCCTGAGCTACTCCGAGGGTCTGGCCGCAGCCGACAGCAATGGAAAGATGGGCTATCTGGATAAAAACGGAAAGTTCGCCATCCCCGCGAAGTATGACCTCGCCTTCAGCTTCCAGAACGGACTGGCGCTGGTGGGCATGAGGAACGGCGAGGAGTGGGATTCCGGGTATAAGGGCGGATACATCGACAAGACGGGCAAGACCGTGGTCACCCTAAAGGGACACGTTGACAGGGACATACGTCTGTCGGACGGCAAGTATCTGGAGGACAGGGTATCGGACGAAGAAATGGCGCTTTACGACCTGAAGGGAAAGCTGGTCGTGCCGTATGGGAAGTACCGGAATATCATCGATCTGCCCGGAGGGGGGCGCTACAGCGCCCACCGGAAGGATGGCATGTGGGTGCTGCTGGATGAGAATTTCCGGGAGATCTCCGCGCCTTACAACGAATTTACGGCCAGGTGGCATATGGATGTGGGCTGCTGGCTGCTGCCGGTGTGCCGCGTGGGAGCGGACGGCGTCGCGCTGTGGGGCTATATCAACCGGCAGGGCGAGGAGCTCATCCCCCCGCAGTACCGCAAAGCGGGAACGTTCTATGAAGGCCGCGCGGGGGTCACCGTGGTGGACGAGGCCGGCGACTGGGTCACAAGCGTGATCGACACCACGGGGACTGAGGTGTTCCGCCTGAAGAAGGGCGACGGACTGCCCATGGAGGGGTTCATGAACGGTCTGGCGGAGACGGCGGACGGCTTTCGTGACCGTCAGGGCGAGCTGGTCCTGCCCACCAAGGATCTTGGGTTTGTATACAATTACACCACGGACAATTGGTCCTGGGACCTGTCGCTGCTGGATGGGCTTGGCATCTGGAACCGATTCGCGAATTATAACAGCCACGGGGAACAGGGCACGCCCACCGCGGTGTGGACGGCCCTTTCCGGAGGGGCCTATTTCATCAACCCCTACTTCAGCGCCAACAGTCTGAACGCCTTTGCCCGTTCCAGGACCTATGGCGGCCAGTTTAAGGATGTGGCGGACACCGCCTGGTATGCTGGGGCCGTCCGCACCAGCTATGAGTACGGTCTGATGGATGGCTCCGCCGGACAGTTCGACCCGGAGGGCCATCTTACCGTGGCCCAGGCCATCACCATGGCCAGCAACGTCCATGAGATCTACCACACGGGGAAGCGGAACGCAAAGAGCGGCTCCGGCGCGGCCTGGTATCAGGGCTATGTGGACTATGCCCTTGACAATGGGATCATAAAGCGGGGCGAATTCACTCAGGCAGACTATGAGCGGGACATCACCCGGGCGGAAATGGCCGCCCTGTTCGTCCGCGCGGTGGATCCTGTGGAGCTGTATCAGATCAACAAAATATCCGCCGTGCCCGACGTGACGAAGGACACCAAAAACGCCGACGAGATCCTTACGCTCTACCGGGCGGGGGCGCTTACCGGTTCGGAGGGCGGAAGATTCAATCCCGATAAGGACATCTCCCGCGCGGAGGCCGCGACCATTCTGGCCTGCGTCATCCTGCCGGAGCGGCGCAGGTGTTTTACCCTTTGAGAAATGCGGAAATAGATCAAAAAGCCCCCCGCAGCTGTAAGCTGCGGGGGGCTGCATGTATTGGATCTTACTTGCTGTAGTCGTAGAAGCCCTTGCCGGACTTGCGGCCCAGCAGGCCGCCGCGGACCATCTTCTTCAGCAGCAGAGCGGGGCGGTACTTGGGGTCGCCCGTCGATATCCTCCACAGAAGCGACGCCGGTCTCCACCAGACCGATGGCCTCGTTGATCATGGGGATCAGGATCTTGTTCACCACAAAGCCGGGGGCCTCGGCCACCTCCACAGGGTCCTTGCCGATCTCCTTGGACAGGCTGTAGATGAAGTCGAAGGTATCCTGAGTGGTGTTGGCGCCGCGGATGACCTCCACCAGCTTCATGGAGGGCACGGGGTTGAAGAAGTGCATGCCGATGACGGGGTGCTTCAGGCCCAGCCCCATCTCGGTGACGGATAGGGAGGATGTGTTAGAGGCGAAAACGGTCTCGGGCTTGCACAGCTCGTCCAGTTCCTTCAGCAGGGTGCGCTTGGTGGCCATATCCTCCTTGACGCACTCGATGACCAGATCGGCGTCAGCGGCGGCGGACTTCTCCTCCACCAGGATGTTGGCCAGCAGGGCATCTACGGCCTCCTGGGTCATCTTGCCCTTGGCAACGCGCTTGGCCAGAGAGGCGGCCAGCTTATCCTTGTGCTTCTGGGCGGAGGGGACGGAGCTTGCGTACATCAGAGCGGTGTGACCCTTGGCGGCAAAGACTTGAGCGATGCCGCTGCCCATGGTGCCGGCGCCGAAAATTGCGACTTTCATAAATGCTTCCTCCTAACAGATGTAGTGGTCCCGGGGCGGGGGGACCGCCCCTTCTTTCTTTGCTTGAAAAGAGTATACCGTATTTTCCACAAAAGCGCAAGGGGCAAAGCGCGGGCGGTGATGCAAAAACGACAGGGGCGGCAAAGCCGCCCCTGTCGTTCAGTCCACCATATTCATCAGTTCGAGGCGCTCCACCTTGCCCTGTCCGTCAAAGAAGAACAGAATGGCCGGGCCATAGGCGGGGTCGCCGTCCCAGGCGGAGTACCACAGGTAGTCCTCATCGGGGTAGAGTCCCCAGAAGTCCCCACTGTGGGCCTCGGGGTAGAGGTCCTGCACCTGCTCCCGGCTGTCCCCCACCCGGACTCCGCGGTAAGTGGACAAGGCAGTCATGTCGGTGCGGAGGGAGCGGATGACATTCCTGTTGTCCGCAGCGTTGTGGTAGCACTGGGCGGTAAAGCTGCCCGTGGGCAGCTGCCCGTCGGCCTGATACCAGTAGTCCCCGGGCTGATAGATCGGTTCCAAATCGGGCCGTTGGGTCAGTTCCATATGGCCGGTATCCAGACAGGAGAAGTCCAGCGATGCTCCGGGGCCAACGCCGCCGGGATAGCCGTCCCGCCACAGGGAGACCTCCAGGTCATCCAGCTTGTAGCATACCTGAAGGGTGGCCTGCTCCGGGGTCAGGGCGGCCCGTCCGGGGTGGAGAGCGTAGGCCGGGCACTCCCCCAGCACGCCGTAGTAGCTGCCGGCAGCGTCCCGCTGAAGGACGATATAGCAGGGGTGCTCGCCATCGGGCTGCCCGTCGGGAGCGGTCTGCTTCACCACCCAGAACACCACGCCCTCCGTCTCATACAGGGGGGTACTGCCCGCGTATTGGATGGTGGTGATGCACAGTTGGCTCAGGCCGGAGGGCCAGGAACTGTCCTCCCCGGGCAGACAGACCCGGTCGTAGCTGGCGGCATAGTAGTCCCGGATCAGGGCGCGCTCCTCCTCCGTCAGGTAGTCGGCGGAGTCGGCGGTGCCCAGCACCTGGGTCATATCCTGACTTAGCAGCAAGTACAGGCTGGGGACGGTCTGCCAGCTGCCGTCGGCCTCCAGACGGCTGCCGTCCAGGCGCAGCCGCAGGGCGGTGGTGCCGTCGTGAAGGGTGGAGCCCTCATAGACCACGTCGCCGATGTGCCAGTCGCCCACGGCTGGGCTGAGAGGGATGTTGTCCAGAAGGTACCTGCTGCCGCCGGAGGGGTAGTGCTGCCGCAGCCAGCTCAGGACCATCTCGCCGGTGTCGTGGGACAGGACGATGCTCTGGCCGAAGGGCTGCTCCAGCAGCTGCTGGCCGGGGCCGTCGGTCAGGGGGACGTGGCCCACATAGAGCCACTGGGCATGTTCTGCCTGCCGCAGGACGTCCCAGTCCGGGTCGCGCTCATACAGGTCGAAGCCGTCCCCCACGGGGATGGCCTTCCGGTCCTGCCAGAAGCGGTCGGCGGCGTTGTCGGGATCCAGGGGCTGGAGCATGGCCCGGGCCTCCTCGGTGGTCCAGTCCACGGCGGAGCAGGTCTGGACGGCGGCGGGCAGATCGCAGATCGGCTGGAGCCGGCCGTTTTCAAACCGGAGGAAGCGCAGGGCAGAGCCGTCCTCATACCCCTGCCACATGGCGGTGTTGGCGCACAGCAGGTAGTCCGCGCCGTCCTCCGTCCAGGTGGTGAACCGGGCGTCGTCCCCCGGGAGGAAGTAGGTATCCCCAACAAAGCTGCCGCTGTCGCTGTCCCACACGCCGATAGCCAGGTCGTCCAGTCCGGCGGTGTGGGGCGCGCCCTGCATCCGGGCCATGAGCAGGGTGTGCGGCCCCTGGGTGATGCGCAGGGGGACGGTGATCTCGTAGTTGTAGAGCAGGTCGAAGCCCTCGGCGGTCATGCGCAGCAGCTGCCGGGCCTGGTCGCTCCAGTCCACGGGGGTGAAGCCGACCTGGGGCCGGCCCTCCTGCCGCCACTGCCAGTACAGGGGCGGGTCGAAGGCGGCGCACTCCTCCTCCGGCACCAGCGGCTGTTCCTCGTCATACTGGGCAAAGGTGCCGCTTGACCAGATGTACAGGTAGTCGCCGCCGCTGACGGCGTCCTGCACGCTGTCGTCCCGGTCATCGATCCGGGCGGTGACGTAGAAGAGGACCTTGCCGTCGGCCCCGATCCGGAAGCCCTCCACTTGCTGGCTCTGGATGCACAGGTCGGCGTCGGGGGCCTCCTGCTTCAGCTGGGGGTCGTACTGCTCCGCCAGGACCTGACACAGGCCCTCCTCTGTCTGCCCCGCCAGGGTGAGGGCGTCCGCCAGCGTGACCAGGGCGTCCTTCTGCCGGTCGTACACCAGGGAGGTGACGTGGCCGCAGGACAGGTCGGTGCGGAACTCGTCCCGGTAGAACAGGAAGTTGTAGTATCGGTCGGTCTGGGTCAGGTAGAACAGACACCGGTTTTCACGGGCCGCCCCGCCGGACAGAGAGCCGCTGAGCACCGGGCGGTACTGGGTGCGCAGATCGTCCAGCGCCTGGTTCAGGGCGGCGGCCCCGGGGGCCTCGCCGCCGCCGGCGGGGGCCGCGGCGGGGATCTCGATATAGTTGCCCAGATCGTCGTAATACTGGGTCTCCATCACCACGGTCAGCCCCCGGGCCTTGGCGCCGAAGGAGAAGAACCAGCCGCAGGACAGAATGACGAGCAGCGCCAGGACGAGCACTACGGCGGCGGGCCGGCGGTGCTGGCCCCGGACGATGTTGGTGACGCGCAGGCGCGTCTCGCCCTCCCGGCCGGAGAAGCGGGTGGCGAAGGGGGAGTTGGGCAGAGTTCCGTTCATGGTGCGCTCCTTTCTGTGTTGGCCTGTTCCTCCAGGGTGCCCAGCCAGACCAGTTGGCCCCGGGCGTTGAAGGTATAGGCCATGTCGGGACTGTCGAAGGGGTGCTCGATGAGCAGGCCGCGGGCCTCGTCCGTCTCGGGCACGCCCTGAAGGGCGAAGGCGGGGACGAACTGCTCTGCGCCGGGGTCCCAGCAGTACCACAGGTGGTAATTGTCATGGGTGGTATCCACGGGCAGGCCGATGTCCTGATTTCCGTCGAGGTTTACATCTAAGATGGACGACAGATGGTGCAGGGCAGCGTCGGCGGAGAAACCCAAAGGGTTGTAGTTCCCCGCGGGCACCGTGGCCCGGGCGCGGGTGTCAGCGTCAAAGCAGAGGGGGCTGTCTATGGGGAAGGCGGGGGTGATGGTCTGGATCAGCTCCGCCCCGTCCAGGATCTGGACGCGGTCGTAATAGAGCGCATGGTCCGCCGTCCACCGGCCCCGCAGCTCCAGGGTGAGGGTGCGGCCGTCCGCCAGCGCCGCCTGACCGTGATCGGTGAAGAAGCCATCGGACTGCACGGCCCAGGTCTGGAGCTGCTCATCCCAGGTGAGGGTGTGCCATTGAAAACCGTGCCACTTGTCCAGGAGGGTGGGCAAGCGCAGAGCGTCCGGCCCTCCGTTCCCGGCGACAGCGTGACCGCCGTATACGGTGTCCGACCCGGACGATCCGGCGGGCAGGGGGAGTTCGACCAGCTGTCCGTCCTCCACGGTCAGCACCCGGTACTGGGTGTAGCCGTAGTTGGAGGTGGAGTCAGACAGAGCCAGCACCAGGGACTGCCGCCCGCCGGCAGACAGCCGGAGGGGAAAGGCGGAGGAGAAGCTGGGCCGGTCATAGCAGCGCAGGGTCAGCACTTCCCCCGTGCCCAGAGTGATCTCCGCGTGGGTGGAGGGGTCCTTGGTCTCATAGCCATAAGAGGTGATCAGAATACGGTCGTCGGCGGTGCCGTCCCCGGTGAGGGCCAGACCCTCCCGGAAGTAGCGGGTGACGCCTTCGGGGTCGTCCTCCCCGGCGGAGAGGATCAGGCCGCTGCGGGTGTTGTCCAGCAGCTCCTTCAGGGGGAAGGTGCGCCGATCCCCAAGCCATTGGGCGGAGATCTTCTGCTGTCCGGGCAGATAGGTCAGTTCGAGAGGGGCGTCCGCGTCCAGCTCCAGCAGTTCTAACACAGTGTTCCGCAGGTTCAGCTGCCAGAGGGAGCCGTCGGGCCCCAGCTTATAGACCAGGGCCGGGGTGCAGAGGGCCTCTTCCTGGCCGTCGCCGTCCAGGTCGCCCGAGGCCAGGACGGATGTGCCGTTCAGAATGTCATCAGTCAGAATTTCGTCGGTCAGCAGCTGGGACAGGGCGGGCTGCTCCGCCTTCACCCGGCAGGACACCAGCCCGCCGCAGGACAGGATGGCGGCCAGGGCCAGGGCGAGCACCAGGGCGGCGGGCCGCCTGTGCTGCCCTTGGGCGATGCTGAGGACGCGCAGGCGGGTCTCGCCCTCCCACCCGGAGAAGCGGGTGGAGAAGGGAGAGCGGGGGAACGTTTCTCTCATGGTTGGCTCCTTTCGGCGGTAGTAGGCGCTTTGATCTGCTGGGCCGCCGCCAGAATGGTGCGGCCATAGGCGGCGTGCTCCGACTGGGGCAGCTGGGTCAGGGACGCCTCGTCACAGGCCAGCTCCGTGTCCCGCTCGATGGCCCCGGCCATGAGCCACATCAGGGGGTCAAACCAATGGATGGCCCGTACCCACAGGGCCAGAGTTTTCAGCCAGATGTCCCGGCGGCGGAAGTGGGTCAACTCGTGGAGGATGGAGTACCGCAGAGACTGGGGGTCTAGGGGCTCCTCGGGCAGCAGCAGGACGGGGGAGAGGAGCCCCGCCAGCATGGGCACCCGCAGGCCCCGGCATTGGCGAAGGGCGGGGCGGGCATAGAGGTGCAGCTGGTCGCCGATCTGGTCAAACAGCCGCAGGGTGTCCCCATCCCGCACCGGGCCTGCCCAGCGGCGGAGATAGCGAAGAAGGCGCAGATGGCTGACGGCCGCCCAGACCAGCACCGCCGCCGCCCCCAGCAGCCACAGAAGGAACAGCAGCTGGGACAGGGAGAGGGTGAAGGCGGGGACGGAAGGCTGCTGGGCCGCAGGTGCGGCGGGAACAGCGGAGTCCCCCGGAGCCGCAACCTGTTCGCCGCCTGTGGTGCCGCCTTGGGCGGGGAGAGAGGGCCGCACCGCCGGGGGCTGATAGGTGTAGATCACCCGGTCGGAGGGGAGCTCCAGCCGGATGGGAGCGGCGGGCTGCGCCTGCTGGGCGGGGAGCAGGGAGAACAGGGAGACGGGCACCGCCAGCCGCAGGCACAGCAGCAGCCAGCCCACGCACCGCCACCGGGCGGCGTATTTCATCCGCATGA
Organism: uncultured Oscillospiraceae bacterium; assembly: GCA_934659475.1. Lineage (GTDB taxonomy): Bacteria > Bacillota > Clostridia > Oscillospirales > Oscillospiraceae > Lawsonibacter. Next base: position 912 of record CAKUHX010000035.1, on the reverse strand, counting down.
GATGTCCGGCCCCCAGCAGGAGCAGGATCACCGCGCCTCCGCCCAGGGACAGGGCCCCCAGCTGGGCCAGAAAGTCACGCATCCCCGGTGTCCTCCTCCAGCTGGTCCAGAAGGAAGCGCAGTTCGTCTACATCCCGGCGGTCCAGACCGTTCCGGGCCAGAGCGGCCAGAAAGGTGGAGGGGGAGCTGCCATACAGCCGGGACAGGACGGAGCGGCTGTCAAAGGCCAGGTAGTCCTCCCGGGACACCAGGGGGGTGTACAGGTTGCTCTTACCGTCTTTGTGGACGGAGAGAAAGCCCTTCTCTGTCAGCCGGGACAGGTAGGTGTTGATGGTGTTGCCGGCCCAGCTGAAGGGGGCCAGGGCCTGCTCCAGAGCGGAGCGGGGGGTGTCGCTCCCAAGCTCCCACAGGGCTTTCATCACTTCCAACTCGGCGTCGGGCAGACGTTTTAATGTCATAGGGCACCTCACAGTCCGTTCCTCACAGAAGAACTTTTACAAATGTAGTAGATAAATATATACTACGATCGTAGTTGATAAATGTCAAGTACAAAATTGCGGCTGGGCATAGAATGTTGTTATTCTTTTGAGCCCTGACCCGGCGGGACAAATTGGGCATAAAAGATCTCCCAATTCTTTTTTGTGTTCCCCGCCCCCGCAGGGGGCGGGGAACACGGGTATTTCTTCCGCAAGAAACACGAAATGAAATTGGAATCAAAAAATCTCCCGGTCATTTGACCGGGAGACACAGATGGTATAACAAAAGACAGTATCATTGTTCCGGCGACCACAGGCAGCGGCTCACATCCACCCGTCCGTCCGAGAGGAAGGGGATCCCCTCGCCCTCCAGCAGCATCCGCTGTACGCCGGGGCCGAAGATGTCCGCTGGGCTGAGAGTGCCGTCCTTGTAGAT
>CAKUHX010000034.1 GCA_934659475.1 uncultured Oscillospiraceae bacterium | reverse complement strand
ATGATCGCCGTTCCCGGCGATACCAGCGCCGAGACCATCTCCGCCATCATCGCCGATGAGGCGGCCATCGGCATGGTCAACTCCAAGACCACCGCCGTGCGTATCATCCCCGCCCCCGGCTGCAAGGTGGGGGACACGGTGGAGTTCGGCGGCCTGCTGGGCTCCGCCCCGGTGCAGCCGGTACACCCCTTCTCCAGCGCCGCCTTCGTGGCCCGGGGCGGCCGCATCCCCGCCCCCATGCAGAGCCTGAAAAACTGAATTTCAGAGCGAACGCTCTTACATAAGGAGAACCACCGCCATGAACATCGACCCCAGGGTATACACCGGCCGTCCGCCCCATGAGGAGAACCCCGAAAAGCGGGCCATTTACGACAAGCTGGACCAGCTGGGCATCCCCTATATCCGGGTGGAGCATGATCATGCGGACACCATGGAAGATTGCCTGCTCATCGAGTCCCAGCTGGGGGCGCGGATCTGTAAAAACCTGTTCCTGTGCAACCGCCAAGGCTCCCAGTTCTATCTGCTGATGATGCACGGGGACAAGCCCTTCAAGACCAAATTCCTGTCCGCCCAGCTGGGCTGCGCCCGGCTGTCCTTCGCCGACGGCGGCCACATGAAGGAACTGCTGCACACCATCCCCGGCTCCGTCTCCGCTCTGGAGCTGCTGTTCGACACGGAAAATCGGGTGCAGCTGGTCATCGACCGGGATCTGATGGCGGACGAGTACATCAGCGGACACCCCGGCCTGTCCACCTCCACTGTCCGCCTGGCCCGGGAGGACATGCTGAAGTATGTGTCCGCCGTGGGCCACGGGCCGGTCTATGTGGACCTGCCCGCCCCGGAATTGGCAGAAGAATGAACAGAGTGTAAAAATTTGCGGGACCACTTGCATTTTTCCCCGGCCTGCGCTATGCTATCGTTAGCACTTAGATCAGCTAAGTGCTAACGATTTTCTTTTTGTGCTGCCCTGCTCCCAGAAGCAGGGGCGCATCGATCTTGTTTTTACAAACATTTCATATATGGAGGCATGTACTATGGCGAAAAAACAATTCAAGGCGGAATCCAAGCGCCTGCTGGATCTGATGATCAACTCCATCTACACCCACAAGGAGATCTTTCTGCGTGAGCTGATCTCCAACGCCAGCGATGCCGAGGACAAGCTGGCCTACAAGTCCCTCACCGACGAAAATGTGGACGTGAAGCGGGGCGATCTGAAGATCACCATCATCCCCGATAAGGAGATGCGCACCCTGACCATCTCCGACAACGGCGTTGGCATGACGAAGGAAGATCTGGAGAGCGATCTGGGCACCATCGCCCACAGCGGCTCCGGCAAGTTCAAAGCCGACCTGGCCGCCGATGACAAGGCCGCGGAGAAGATCGACGTGATCGGCCAGTTCGGCGTGGGCTTCTACTCCGCCTTCATGGTGGCCGACAGCGTCACCGTCCTCTCCAAGGCTTACGGCAGCGACGAGGCCTGGATGTGGCAGTCCAACGGCGCCGACGGCTACACTCTGACCCAGTGCGAGAAGGATAAGCCCGGCACCGACATCATCCTGCACATCAAGGCGAACGCCGACGAGGAGAACTACGACCAGTACCTGGAGACCTATAAGCTGCAGGAGCTGATCAAAAAGTACTCCGACTACATCCGCTACCCCATCGTTATGGAGGTGGAGGACTACAAGATGAAGCCCAAGCCCGAGGACGCCGGAGAGGACTACAAGCCTGAGTGGGAGACCGTGAAGGAGTGGAAGACCATCAACTCCATGGTGCCCCTGTGGCAGCGGCAGAAGTCCAAGGTGAAGCCCGAGGAGTACAACGCCTTCTATAAGGAGAAGTTCGGCGACTGGACCGATCCTCTGGCGGTGATCCACACCAGCGCCGAGGGCGCCGTGACCTATAAGGCCCTGTTGTATATCCCGGAAAAGACTCCCTATGACTTCTACACCCGGGAGTATGAGAAGGGGCTGCAGCTCTACTCCTCCGGCGTGCTCATCATGGACAAGTGCGCCGACCTGCTGCCTGACTGCTTCCGGTTCGTCAAAGGCGTGGTGGACTCCCCCGACTTCTCCCTGAACATCAGCCGTGAGATCCTGCAGCACGACCGCCAGCTGAAGGTGATCGCCGCCGCCATCGAGAAGAAGATCAAGGCCGAGCTGGTGAAGATGCAGAAGGACGACCGGGAGAAGTATGAGAAGTTCTGGAAGGCCTTCGGCACCCAGATCAAGTACGGCGTGGTGGGCGAGTATGGCGCCAAGAAGGACCTGCTGAAAGACCTGCTGCTGTTCTGGTCCTCCAAGGAGAACGGCAACACCACCCTGGCCGCCTATAAGGACCGCATGCCCGAGGATCAGCCCTATTATTACTACGCCTGCGGCGAGAGCGTGGACAAGATCGCCAAGCTGCCCCAGGTGGAGCGCATTCTGGACAAGGGCTATGAGATCCTGTACTGCACCGAGGACGTGGACGACTTCGTCATGAAGGCCCTGGACGAAGAGGGCGGCAAGAAGTTCAAGTCCGTCAACGATGACGACGCCCTGCCCCAGTCCGACGAGGAAAAGAAGGCCGCCGAGGAGAAGGCCGAGGCCGGCAAGGCCGTGCTGGACGCTGTGAAGGAGGCCCTGGGGGACGAGGTAAAGGCGGTGCGCGCCTCCTCCATCCTGAAGTCCGCCGCCTGCTGCCTGTCCGCCGAAGGCCCTGTCTCCCTGGAGATGGAGAAGTATATGAGCAAGCTGGAGGGCGGCGAGAAGATGAAGGCCGACCGGGTGCTGGAGCTGAATCTGGACTCCGCCCCTTACGCCGCTTTGAAGCAGGCCCAGGAGGCCGGGGACACCGGCAAGGTGGCCCGGTACGCCAAGCTGCTGTACGGCCAGGCGGAGCTCATGGCCGGCCTGCCTCTGGAAGATCCGGCGGAATATGCCCGTCTGGTCAGCGAGTTGATGGTGTAAAGGCTCAAGGCCCTCATTTTTCCGTGCGCTCCCCCGTCAAGGGCGCGGTAAAAGATCCTGATCTCAAAATATCCGCTGCACTTTCGTGCGGCGGATATTTATTTCGTCCTTTCTCCTGTGACAACATCTTGCTTTTTCGTGAAAACTATTATACTATATAAATTCAGCGATAGTTTGCGCGGCTTTTGCCGCGAAGGAGGATGCTCCCATGAAAAAACACATCCTGCTGCCCCTGCTGGCCCTGGCCGGGGGCAGCGCCGGCCTGGTCCTGCACCGGTGGGAGCTCTCCCTGGCCGCAGACACGGCTACCGGGCTGCTCAACTCCGGCCAGCCCGCTACTGCGGTCCTGGCTGTTCTGGCGATCGCCCTGGCCGCGGCTCTGGCACTTTTGTGCCGGGGCGGCTCCGCTCCAAAGGACTGGCGGGACGGCCTGCGCTGCCCCCTGTCCGGCTGGGTGGCCCTGATGGTGGCCGCCGCCCTGCTTCTGCTGGCCTGCGGTGGACTTACCGTCTCCTCCGCCATTCAGCGGCTGGCCCTGTGGCGGATGGACCCCGACCGCAATACGCTGCCCATCATGGACGGCCTGCTGGCTCTGTCCTGCCTGCCCGCGGCCCTGGCTGTGCTCAAGCTGGGTCAGGGGGGCTACCGGGGCAGCCTGACCCAGGAGGACCGCTGGATGACCGCCCTGCCGGGATACGCCGCCGTGTTTTGGGCTGTGTCCACCTATCAGCAGAACGCCATCTCCCCCTATCCCATGCAGTATGCCTGGGCCACCCTATCCTGCGTGTGCCTGCTGCTGGCCTTTTACTTCTTTGCCGCCGGGGCCTTCGGCGCCCGGCTGTCCGGCCTGTTCCCCCTGTTCGCCCTGATCGGGATCGTCCTGGATCTCATCGCCATGGGCGGTCCGGAAGTGACCCGGCTGGAACTTTTACAGCGCACGGCCTTTCTTCTGACCGCTTTGGGCCTTGTCTATCCCGCCCTGCACGCCCGGTCCGGCCCCGCCTGGACGGAGGAGGAGCTGGCCCGCAGCCTGCGGCAGCGGGACGAGGAGGACCCCGGCGAAGAGACCGATGAATGACCGCCCACCGTGGCACCACCGATAAAATGGAAGGAATGATCGACTATGAGCGAACGGGAAAAGTTCTATATCACCACGCCCATCTACTACCCCAGCGATAAGCTGCACATCGGCCACAGCTACTGTACCGTGGCCACCGATGCTATGGCCCGCTATAAGCGCCTGAAGGGCTGCGACGTCATGTTCCTCACCGGCACCGACGAGCACGGCCAGAAGATCGAGGACAAGGCCAAGGCCGCCGGCGTCACCCCCAAGGAGTTCGTGGACAACATCGTGGAGGGGCCCCGGGGGGTCAAGGACCTGTGGAGACTGATGAATATCTCCAACGACCGGTTCATCCGCACCACCGATGACTACCATGTGGAGTCCATCCAGAAGATCTTCCGCAAGATGTACGAGAAGGGCGACATCTACAAGGGCTCCTACAAGGGCAAGTACTGCAAAGACTGCGAGTCCTTCTGGACCGAGACCCAGCTGGTGGACGGCAAGTGCCCCGACTGCGGCCGTGACGTGACGGACGCCGAGGAGGAGGCCTACTTCTTCCGCCTGTCCAAGTACGCCGACAAGGTGCAGCACCTGCTGGAGGACACCGACTTCCTGCAGCCCCGCTCCCGGGTGAACGAGATGGTGAACAACTTCATCAAGCCCGGGCTGGAAGACCTGTGCGTCTCCCGCACCAGCTTTACCTGGGGCATCCCCGTGGATTTCGACCCGGGCCATGTGGTCTATGTGTGGGTGGACGCCCTGTTCAACTACACCACCGCCCTGGGCTTTTTGAACGAGAAGTACCACGACTACGACAAGTACTGGCCCGCCGACGTCCACTTTGTGGGCAAGGAGATCGTGCGTTTCCACTCCATCATCTGGCCTGCCATGCTCATGAGCATGGAGATGCCCCTGCCCAAGCATGTGTTCGGCCACGGCTGGCTGCTTCTGGACGGCGGCAAGATGTCCAAGTCCAAGGGCAACGTGGTAGATCCCTATGTGCTGGCGGAGATGTTCGGGGTGGACGCCCTGCGCTTCTTCCTGCTGCGCACCTTCCCCTTCGGCAGCGACGGCAACTTCTCCAACGAGGCACTGATCAGCACCATCAACGTGGATCTGGCCAACGACCTGGGCAACCTGCTCAGCCGCACCGTGTCCATGGTGGGCAAATATTTCGGGGGCACCCTGCCCCAGGCGCAGGCGGTGGACGCCGAGAAGGACGCCGAGTTGGAGGGCCTGATCGCCGGCCTGCGGGATAAGTACGAGGAGCAGATGGAGCACTTCGCCTTCCAGAACGCCCTGGCAGAGATCTTTAAGGTCATCGGCCGGGCCAATAAGTATATCGATGAGAACGCCCCCTGGGTGCTGGCCAAGGACATGGACGCCAACGGCCCCCGTCTGGCCCGGGTGATGTACGACCTGCTGGAGGTGCTGCGGGTGTCCGCCATCCTGCTGACCCCCTTCATCCCCACCTCCGCCGCCGAGGTGCTCCAGCAGATCGGCGCGGACGAAGCGTGCTCCTCCTGGCAGGCCGCCGGCATTTACGGCGCTCTGCCCGACAACGTCACTGTGGCCCGGGGCGAAAACCTGTTCCCCCGGGTGGACGCAGAAAAGGCCCTGGCCCGGCTGGAGGAGATCCAGGAGGAGGCCCGGAAGGCCGCCAAGCCCGCCCTGGAGGTGGAGCCCCAGCTGGAGGAGAAGGTGGACTTTGACACCTTCTGCAAGAGCGACTTCCGCGCCGTGAAGGTCAAGGACTGCCAGGCGGTGAAGAAGAGCGACAAGCTGCTGTGCTTTACGCTGGACGACGGCACCGGCACCGACCGGCAGATCCTGTCCGGCATCCACAAATTCTATGAGCCGGAGCAGCTGGTGGGCAAGACCCTGCTGGCCATCGTGAACCTGCCCCCCCGGAAGATGATGGGCTTTGAGTCCAACGGCATGCTCATCTCCGCCGTCCACACCGAGCACGGCGAGGAGAAGCTGGATCTGATCATGCTGGACGACAAGATCCCCGCCGGGGCCAAGATGTGCTGAGAATACCCGCCGCCGGGGCTGTGATACAGCCCCGGCGCTTTACAGGAGGGATACCATGCGCCTGAACTGCGCGATCTTTGATATGGACGGCACCGTCCTGGACTCCATGCAGGCCTGGGTGGATGCCATCGGCCACATCCTCACCCGCCGGGGCATCACGCCCCCCGCTGACCTGCGGGAGATCACCCGTCCCATGAACAGCATGCTGCTGGTGGATTATCTGCAGCGGGAGTTCCTGCCCGGCATCACCGGCCGGGAGATCACCGATGAAGTGGGGGCGTACATGGAGGACTTCTACTCCGACCGGGTGCAGGCCAAGGCGGGAGTGAAGAACTTCCTGTCCCTGCTGAAGATGGAGGGGGTGCAGTGCTATCTGGCCACCGCCACCCACCGGGAGCTGGTGCGCCGCGCCATCGCCCACGCCGGGCTGGAGCCCTATTTCAAGGGGATCATCACCTCCGGCGAGGTGGGCAAGAACAAGATCGACAGCCCGGACATCTATGAGTGGGCCATGAAGCGCATGGGGGGCAATAAGGCAGACACCGTGGTGTTCGAGGACGCCCTGTTCGCCATCCGCACCGCCAAAAAGGCGGGCTTCCGGGTAGCCGGAGTGTACGACCCGGACTCCGAAGCGGATCAGGAGGAGATCCGCGCCCTGAGCGACTACTACATCACCTCCTTCGAGGAGCTGTATCAGACCGAGCAAAGGTGACACACCGGCCCATGTCCCCGCCCAAAAGGGCCGGGATATGGGCGGTATTGCTGTGGGAACGCGCTTTTTCTCTTTTCTTTTCCCCAACTATATGGTATAATTTGCTTTGTATCCTTATTTTATCGCCCCAGCCCGCGGGGCATTCAGACAGCGGGCCCCGGGACGCGGTCCCGGGCATGTATGAAAAGGAAGTAACGCATGACATTTGAACAGCTGGGGCTGAGCGCCCCCATTCTGAAGGCCCTGAAGGAGCAGGGCTATGTAGCCCCCTCTCCCATCCAGGAGAGGGCTATCCCCCCCGCCCTGATGGGCCGGGACGTGCTGGGCTGCGCCCAGACGGGCACGGGCAAGACCTGCGCCTTTGCCGTCCCCATTTTACAGCAGCTGGACCAGCGCCCCATACCGGGCCGCCCCATCCGGGCTTTGATCCTTACCCCCACCCGTGAGCTGGCCATCCAGATCGGTGAGAGCTTTGACGCCTACGGCAAGTATCTGAAACTGCGGCACACCGTGATCTTCGGCGGCGTGGGCCAAAACCCCCAGGTAGAGGCCCTGAAGCGGGGATCGGACATTCTGGTGGCCACTCCCGGCCGCCTGATGGACCTGTATCAGCAGGACTTTGTCTCTATGGATAAGCTGGAGATCTTCGTCCTGGACGAGGCCGATCGGATGCTGGACATGGGCTTTATCCACGATGTGAAAAAGATCCTGAAGTGGCTGCCTGCCCAAAAGCAGACCATGCTCTTCTCCGCCACCATGCCCGGCGAGGTGATGGAGCTGGTGAACTCTCTCCTGCGAGATCCTGCCCGAGTGGCGGTGGACCCCGTCTCTTCCCCAGTGGAGGCCATCGAGCAGCGGGTGTGTTTTGTGGACAAGGGGAACAAGACCCGCCTGTTGGCTTGGCTGCTGGAGCACGAGGGGGTAAAGAACGCCCTGGTGTTCACTCGTACCAAACACGGGGCCAACAAGGTGGCCCGGGACCTGATGAAGGAGGGCGTCACCGCTGCGGCCATCCACGGCAACAAGAGCCAGACCGCCCGGCAGCAGGCCCTGAGCGACTTCAAGGCCGGCCGCATCCAGTGCCTGGTGGCCACGGACATCGCCGCCCGGGGGCTGGACATCGAAGAGCTGTCCCACGTATTCAACTACAACCTGCCCGAGGTGCCCGAGACCTATGTCCACCGCATCGGCCGCACCGGCCGGGCCGGCCGGGGGGGCGAGGCCATCTCCTTCTGCGACTTTGGGGAGAAACCCCTGCTGAAGGACATTGAAAAGCTGATGGGCCGCTCCGTTCCCGTGCTGGATGGGCACCCCTTCCCCATGCAGATCTTCGAGGCCCCCAAGCGGGACAAGAATGGCAAGATCATCAACGAGGAGGACGCGGAAGCCCGTGCCGCCGCCCGTCAGCTGAAACGGGAGCGGGATCAGGCCCGCCAGGCCGCCGAGAAGGAGAAGCGGGAGAAGGAACTGGCGCGCCAGCAGGCCGCCGCCCAGGTGCTGGAGCAGCAGGAGCCCGCCCTCAAGTCCCGCCGCCGCAGAAAGAAGAAAGCGGCTCCGGAGCCCGCGGCCCAAGTCCTGCCCCCTGTAGAGGATGAGCCCCTGGACGACTATCTGCCCCAGCGGCCCAAGCTCACCCGCCCCGGCGCCCTGCTGGACACAGGGGATGCCATGCCCAACACGGAGTTCACTCGGCCCGACCCCCTTGACAGCGATGTGATCATGGACGCCACCGCCCGTCTGCTGGCCCCCAGAAAGCCCCTGTACGGGAGCAGCCCGGTCAGGGACAGCCGCTCCCCCCGGAAGGAGGGCAGCCGCCGGAAGGCCGCCCCCCAGCCCCGGCAGGAGGAGCCGGCCATTTCCGAGGAGAAGCCGGTCAAAAGGCGCCACGGCCGCAAAAAGCCCGCCGCTGCGCAGCCCGCGGGCCAGCAGGCCGCCCCGCAGAAGGGGGCCGCGCATCAGGAGCAGGCCCGAAAAGAACGCGGCGGCCGTGGAAAGAAGCACAGCCATGACCGCGGGGGCCGCGGCCCCATGGAGCCCCACAAGTCTGGCCAGACCAAGGACTCCACCGAGCAGGCCAGTCTGATCAAGCCCTTCTATATCAACGTGGGCCGGTGATCCCGGGACGGGGCGGCCTTGGAACAAGTTCTCAGAACGCGATATAAAATACAGATCGAGATACGGAGGAGATCATCATGGATCACAGCGCACTATATCAGCAGAAGCTGACCACCGCCGCAGAGGCGGTGAAGGCGGTCAAGAGCGGGGACTGGGTAGACTACGGCTGGTGCACCAACCACCCCATCGCCCTGGACAAGGCTCTGGCCGCCCGGCAGAACGAGCTGCACGACGTGAACGTCCGCGGCGGCGTCACCATGTGGATGCCTGAGATCTGCAAGGCGGAGGACGCCGGCGAGCACTTCACCTGGAACAGCTGGCACTGCAGCGGCGTCGACCGCAAGATCATCGGCAAGGGCATGGGCTACTTCATCCCCATGCGGTACTCTGAGCTGCCCCGCTTCTACCGCGACGGCAACGCCACCGTAGATGTGGCCATGATCCAGGTGGCCCCCATGGACAAGCACGGCAACTTCAGCTTTGCCCTGGCTGCCTCCCATCTTGCTGACATGCTCTCCTGCGCCAGAAAGGTCATTGTCGAGGTCAACGAGAATATGCCTGTGGTCTACAGTCTCACCGGCGGCGAGATCAACATCGCCGACGTGGACATGGTGGTGGAGGGGGAGGATCCCCCCGTGGCCCAGCTGGGCGCCGGCGGCGCCGCCAGCGAGGTGGACAAGGCCGTGGCCGATCTGGTGGTGCCCCAGATCCCCAACGGCGCCTGCCTTCAGCTGGGCATCGGCGCCATGCCCAGCACCATCGGCAGCCTGATCGCCCAGTCCGACCTGAAGGACCTGTCCGTGCACACTGAGATGTATGTAGACGGCTTTGTGGACATTGCCGCAGCCGGCAAGATCACCGGCCGGCACAAGGCCCTGGATAAGGGCCGCCAGGTGTTCGCCTTTGCCGCCGGCAGCCAGCGGATGTACGACTATATGGACCACAATGCCGACGTGATGGGCGCCCCCGTGGACTACACCAACGATGTCCATGTGATCAGCCAGATCGACAACTTCATCTCCATCAACAACGCCATCGACCTGGACCTGTTCGGTCAGGTCAACGCCGAGTCCGCCGGCATCAAGCACATCTCCGGCACCGGCGGCCAGCTGGACTTCGCCATGGGCGCCTATCTGTCCAGGGGGGGCAAGAGCTTCATCTGCCTGTCCTCCACCGTCACCGGCAAGGACGGCACCGTGAAGAGCCGCATCGTCCCCACCCTGACCCCCGGCTCCATCGCCACCGACCCCCGCTCCTGTGTCCACTATATCGTCACCGAGTACGGCATGGCCAACCTGAAGGGCCTGTCCACCTGGCAGCGGGCCGAGGCGCTGATCAACATCGCCCACCCCGACTTCCGGGAGCAGCTCATCGCCGACGCCGAGAAGATGCACATCTGGCGCCGCTCCAACAAGTAATTGATTCGACAAAAAATCCCCTCTGTTATCAAACAGAGGGGACTTTTTATCGTTTGCTTCACCTTTCATTTTGTCAGGAAGCACTGCTCCCTGTAGTATCCGTCTCCCCAGCGGGCCACCACGGCGTACAGATAGCCGGGCTCGGCCCGGAAGGAATAGCTGTACTCCGGCAAGGCAAAGGTCTCCGGCGTATCACAGGGAGCAAAGTCCACCCCCTGCCCCGCCGTCCGGATCTGCTCCGTCCCCAGCCGCGCCGCAGGCCAGCGATACAGGCTGAGTTCCATCTCCGTCTTTGGATTCTGCAGGGAGAAGAACAGCGTCTCCTCTCCGTCCAGGTCAATGACCGGGACATGCAGAGCCGCCAGTTCCTCCCGGGACTTCCCCTCATACGGTTCCGTCTCCGAGATCCCCCCGCTCACCCGGGGCATCCGCTGCCCGCCGGACAGAAGCGAGATGTCTATGGACAGGGCCGCGTCCCGGTAGTGAACGCTCACCGCAGCCGGAGTGGTGTCCAGATCAAAATACGCCTGATCCCTGCGCTGCTGCCAGCTCCGCCGCAGCCAGGGCCACAGGGACAGCGCCAGGGCCGCCGCCAGCACCGCCGCGATCCACCTGTATTTTCTGCCGCCCCGCTCCTTCTTCTGGGCAAGGGTCACCGTGTCGCTCACCATCTGCTCCAGCTGAGAGACGGTGGGGGGCTCCCGTTCCCCCCGCAGCAGCTCCGTGACCGTGATATCCAGCTCCCGGCACAGGGGCTGAAACAGCGCCGCGTCGGGCAGGTTCAGCCCCCGCTCCCACTTGCTCACCGCCCGGTCGGACACATGCAGCCGCTGCCCCAGTTCCTTCTGGGTCAGCTCCATCTCTTTTCGCTGCGCGGCGATCAGGCCGCCGATCTTTTTGTTGTCCACAGCCGCACCTCCTTGTCTGTCCTTAGCGTACCAGACCCCGCCCATTTTTGCAATCGACCTGAGGTCGAGTTGGCACAAAAGTCCGTTTTATAGGACAGTCTGTCCTGTATTCTATGCTCACAAAGAGAGGGACGCACAGGCGCCCCGATGAAAGGAGCAGAGACCATGGAATACGAGTTTGTCTGGGTGAGAGGCCACATCGAGGTGTTTGACGGGGCGGGGCGGTTCTGCTTCTCCGCCGACAGCGAGCGGGAGGCCATGGAGGAGCTGAACGCCGCCTGATGGCATAAGCCGCACCCCTGTCCCATACAATGGCAGTAAAAGCGGAAAGGGGTGGGACCCATGGCATATGAGGACAGCCGGCCCCGGCCGGAGACGGAGCACCGTCTGGTGCTGGAGGGGCGGGAGCAGCTCACTGTCACCGGCGTGGAGGAGGTGGAGAGCTTCGACGAAAGCTCCATCGTCATGGTCACGGACAAGGGGGCGCTGATCGTCCGGGGGGAGCAGCTGCACATCGAGCAGCTGTCTCTGGACGGGGGCGCGCTGAAGGTGGAGGGCTATGTGGACTCCCTCACCTATGAGGAGGAGCAGCCCCGCCGGGGCGGCGGCCTGCTGGCCCGCCTGCTGGGGGGATGAGCGCCGACATTGCCGCCCAGCTGGCCGCCCTTTGGCAGGGGGCTGCCCTGGGGGCGGCCATGGGACTGCTGTACGACCTGTTCCGGGTGCTGCGCCGGCGGGTGCGCGTGCCTCTGCTGGGCCCGGCGCTGGATCTGATCTTCTGGTGCGCGGCCACCGCCGCCCTGTTCCTCTGGTCCCAGTGGGCCTGGGGCGGCGTGGTGCGGCTGTACGGCGCGGCCTTCTGCCTGATGGGCGGCGGAGCTTATTTCCTGCTGTTCAGCCCGTGGGTGCTGCGGCTGGGCTGGCTGTGCGCCGATCTGGCCGCCCTTTTTTGGCGGATACTCACGATCCCCCTCCGTCTGGCGCTGCGCCTTTTGAAAAAATGTAAAGAACTTTTCATTTCGCTCTTCCTTTTCCGCCGGAAATGGTATAGAATAAGCCAAATGACCCAGGAGATGGAGACGGTTGACCGCCGGCGCCGTCAACGGGAAGGGAGCGGGTGGACCCATGAAGCTGAAACGGACCGGTTTTTTGACCAAGCTGGTGATCTTGGTCCTGCTGGTGTACATGGCCACCTCTCTGCTGGATCTGCGGGGCAGGATCGAAAGCGCCCAGCAGCAGCTGACCGAGCTGACCGGCCAGGTGGAGAACCAGCGCCTGAAGAATCAGGAGCTGGCCGACGCCGTCGAGCACAAGGACGACCCCGAGATGCTGGAGCAGATGGCCCGTGAAAAGGGCTATGTGAAGCAGGGGGAGACCCTGTATATCGACGTGGCCAACTGAACGGCCCGCCGCGGAAGGGAGCCGCGGCGTCCATGGGAATCACACAAGGAGGACATTTCAGGCAATATGGAGTTTGGTGTTGGGTCCATTCTGGACGGGAAGGTTACGGGAATTACAAAATTCGGCGCGTTTGTGGCTCTGCCCGGAGGAAGATCCGGTCTTGTCCACATCTCTGAGATCGCATATTCTTATGTGAATGAGGTCTCCGACCACCTGCGCGAGGGGCAGG
>CAKUHX010000033.1 GCA_934659475.1 uncultured Oscillospiraceae bacterium | reverse complement strand
CCATCCGGCACAGCATGGCGGCGCCCACGATACCGGCATCGTTGCCCAGCGCAGCCCGGACGATGCGCGGGGCGTGGAGCTTATCAAAGGCCCCCTGCTCCACCAGCCTGCGCAGGGGCTCCAGCAGCAGGTGCTCAGGCGCGGCACTCACGCCGCCGCCCAGGCAGATGATCTCCGGCTGGGTCAGGTTCACCACGTTGATCAGCCCCTCTGCCAGTGCCTGAACGTACTCCCGCACCACCTGAAGGGCGGTCTCGTCTCCGTCCAGCGCAGCCTGAAACGGGGTCCGGCCCTCCACCCGGCTCTCGTCGCCGCCGCACAGCCGCCAAAGGGCGCTGTCCGGATGCTCCTCCATGGCCTCGCGGGTGGAGCGGATCAGTCCGGTGGCGGAGCCGTAGGTCTCCCAGCAGCCCCGGTTGCCGCAGCCGCATCTGCGTCCGCCGGGACGGGTGATCATGTGGCCCACCTCCATGCCGCCGCCGGCGCAGCCGGTGTACAGCTTTCCGCCGGCCACCATGCCGCCGCCGATCCCGGTGCCAAGGGTGATGACCACCGCAGGGTCGCAGCCTCTGGCCGCCCCGGCCCAGTATTCGCCGATGGCCGCGCAGTTGGCGTCGTTGCCCAGATAGACCGGGATGCCCACCTGCTGCTCCACCAGCTGCCTGAGGGGCGTATCGCTGAAATTCATGTTGGGACTGTGTACGACCACGCCGTTTTTATCGTCCACCTGGCCCGGCACGCCCATACCCACCGCCTGGATCTTCTCCATCGGCACGCCGCCCTTTTCCACGGTCATGCGGCACAGCCGTGCCAGCGCCCCGGCGATCTCCCGGTCAGTCCACGCCCTGTCTACGGGGACAGAAGCCTTGCACAGGATCTGTCCCTCTCCGTCTGTCAGCCCGGCCGCCAGATTGGTGCCGCCAACATCAATGCCCAGATACATCACGATCTCTCTCCTTCTTTTGCCGGGAAGAGTTTGTCCATCCTCTCGGTCAGTTCCAGTGCCGCATTGTGTCCCATCTTCCGGTTGCGGTTGTTCATGGCGGCCACCTCCAGGATACTGGCCAGGTTCCGCCCCGGCTTTACCGGGATGGTCACAAGGGGCAGCTCCACACCCAGGATCTCCGTGGTACAGCCCTCCAGTCCCAGGCGGTCGTACACCGCGTGGTCGTCCCAGGGCTCCAGCCGGATCACCATATCGATCTGCTGCTCATCCTTGATGGCCCCCATGCCGAACAGGCGGCGCACATCGATCACGCCGATGCCCCGCAGTTCCATGTAGTGGCGGATCAGCTCCGGGGCCGTGGCCATCAGGGTGCCGTGGTTGGTCTCACGGATCTCCAGGGCGTCGTCGGCGATGATGCGGTGGCCGCGCTTGATCAGCTCGATGGCCACCTCGCTCTTGCCCACACCGGACTCCCCCTGGATCAGCACCCCCTCGCCGTACACCTCCATCATCACGCCGGAGCGGGTGATGCACGGGGCCATGTCGTTATACAGGCTGCCGATGAGCAGACTCATAAAGGCCGAGGTCTGGGCCTTGGTGCGCAGGATGGTGCGGCCATATTTCCGGGCGGCCTCCATACACTCCGGGTGGGGCTCCAGCCCCCGGGTGATGATCAGTGCCGGGGCCGGATAGGACATCAGGCGGTCGCACCGCTCGCCCCGCACCTCCGGCGTCAGGCCGTCCAGATAGAGCCACTCCGTGATGCCGATGACCATGAGCCGTCTGGTGTCGAACCGCTCGAAGAAGCCGGTCAGGGGCAGGCCGGGCCGGTTCACATCCGGCTTGGTCACCACGGTCTTTT
Source organism: uncultured Oscillospiraceae bacterium (assembly GCA_934659475.1). Taxonomy (GTDB): domain Bacteria; phylum Bacillota; class Clostridia; order Oscillospirales; family Oscillospiraceae; genus Lawsonibacter. The sequence goes on along the minus strand of CAKUHX010000033.1, from coordinate 11,149 downwards.
CATAGTTTTCTCCGGCGTTGAGCACCTCCAGCCGGAACTCCTCTATGATCTTGTTCAGCTTTACGCCGGGTCGTGTCTCGCTCATAAGGGTCGCCTCTTTTCTTCGTGATATGGATCTCGGTCAGATCAAAAGGCCATAGCGGCGGCTCAGGGGCAGCAGCGTCTCCTCTGGCAGGCTGCCCTCGTACAGGGCGCGGCCCTGATAGACCCGCAGGGCGGCCTCCAACAGCGCTCCGTCCTCGCAGATCAGGCACAAGGGCTTTGTCATGGCGTACTGCCAGTCGGCCAGTTCGTCTACATCCTCCCAGGTGCCGATATGCATAGCCAGCGTGGGCTCGCCGCCCTCCAGCGCCTGCTCGATGGCCTCTTCCATGTCCTCTCCGGCGGACAGCGCCGGGCCGTGGCCCGCATCCACCGGCAGCAGGAAGGGCAGCTTCTCCGTGGCCGCGGGCAGCAGTTCGGTGTGCTCCGGCGCAGGGGGAACGAACCGTTTTCCGTCCAAAGCCTCCTTCAGGGCGGCGATATACCGGCTGTCGGTGCCACAGCAGCCACCGAACACGCCCACGCCCGCCTGCACCATCTCGTCCGCATAAGCCGCGAATCCCTCCGGCGGGCAGTCGTACACCGTCTTGTCCCCCATCACCTTGGGCATGCCCGCGTTGGGCTTGGCCATCAGGGGGATCCGTGCATACTTCCGCAGGCGGCGCAGCTGAGCCAGCATCTTGTCCGGCCCGGTGGAGCAGTTCAGGCCGAAGGCGCTGACCCCCATGCCCTGCAGCACCACCAGGGCGGCGGCCACATCGGTGCCGGACAGGGTCCGCCCGTTTTCATCACAGGTGAAGGACACCAAGGTCGGTTTGCTGCTGACACTGCGGATAGCCAGCACCGCCGCCCGGGCGTCCGACAGGGTCATCATGGTCTCCACAACGAATAGGTCCACTCCTGCCTTCTCCAAAGCGGCGGCCTGCTCGGTGTAGATGTCCACGAGTTCTTCAAAGGACGCCCCGCCCAGAGGGGCCAGGAACTGCCCCGTGGGGGAGAGATCTCCGGCCACCCATGCCCGGCCCGCCGCCGCCTGTCTGGACAGGGCCGTCAGCCGGACGTTGTAGTCCTCCACCCGGTTGAAGATGCGGTGCTCCTCCAGCTTTTGCCGGTTGGCCCCAAAGGTGGGGGCGTAGACCACCTGGCTGCCCGCGTCCACATAGCCGCGCTGGAGCTCCACAATGACCTCCGGGTGCTCCAGCACCCACTGCTCCGCACTGACATCGCCCTGATAGCCGCGTTTTTGCAGCTCCGTGCCGGTAGCGCCGTCTAAAATAAGGGGAAAACGGACTTCCATATCATGACCCTCCCGATCCAAATCGCATACATTCCACAAAGGCTGCGGCAAAGTCTCCTCTGCCCGCCAGTTCAACATACCGGCAGCCGTTGGCCACGGCGGCCATTTGGCGCTCCATCTCCGGGTCCGCCGCCGCTATAGCCGCCCCAGCCAGAGCCGTATTTCCCAGGCTGTGCAGCCTGTCCCGGGGGATCGCCGGCAGCATCCCGATGGCGGCGGCGCTGTCCGGAGACAGGTAGGAGCCGAAGCCCCCCGCCAGATAGATGCCGTCCAGCTTCTCCGCCGTCAGCCCCCTCTGCTCCAGCAGCACCCGGATGCCCGCCGCCACGGCGGCCTTGGCCAGCTGAAGGCTCCGGACGTCTCCGGCAGTCAAAACAACGTCCGCCGTCAAACGGAACAGGCCGTTCCCGTCCCCATCCCGCACAAGATACCGGCCCAGTTCTGCCGGGGCCTCCTCCGGCGGCAGGAGCCGGCCGCTCTCGTCCAGAAGGCCCAGCCGCAGCAGCCCCGCCGCCAGGTCCAGCAGGCCGGAACCGCACAGCCCCTTGGCTGGGCCGCCACCGATCACATCGTACAGAAAGCCGCGGTCATACCGCACATGGCTGACCGCTCCGTCCATCCCCGGCATGCCGCAGGAGATCCCGCCCCCCTCAAAGGCGGGGCCGGAGGCCACGGAGCAGCACAGGTATCCGTCCGCGCCGCCCAGGGCCATCTCACCGTTGGTCCCGATGTCCAGAAAGAGGAAGTTCCCCCTCCTCTGCCCCAGGCCGGATGCCAGCAGTCCGGCCGTGATGTCGCCCCCTACGAAGCCGGACACGCATGGAGCGTAAGAAACTGGGATGTTGTAAAGCCGATCTCCCTGCTGTTCCCGGAACAGAGTGTCCGGACGAAAGGGGGCGGATGCCAGGCCCCGGACAGGCCGCCCGGCAAACAGCAGCTGCATCGCCGTGTTGCCCGCCAGAAAGATCCTCTGCACCTGCTCCACGGGGCGGCCACAGCCCTCCATCCCCCGCCGGATCTGCTGCATGACCTGCTCCCGGATGCACCGGGAGAGCTCCCTCAGGCCCTCCTCCCGCTCCAGCGTATACTGGATGCGGCTGATCACATCGGCCCCGTAGGGCGCCTGAAGGTTCCATGCCGCGGCCGAGGCCACCTCCTCCCCCTTGGCCAGGTCATAGATACGCACAGCCACAGTGGTCGTGCCCAAGTCTACCGCCGCGGCGCACCCTGTCCCTCCAGCCTGAAACACCGGGCTGGCCCGGGTCTCTGTCAGGATCAGGCCACCGGACTGCTCCGGCAGGACCACCCGGTCGCCGTCCTGAGGAAACACGCGGCAGGCAAGGCGGGGCGCGCCGTTATACTCCACCCGGCACTTGCCGCACCGGCCCTTTCCCCCGCAGGCCGCGGGAAGGGATATGCCCCCGGCCCGCAGAAGGGCCAGCAGCGTCTCTCCCGCCTTCAGGGGCAGCTCCAGGTCCTTTGTCCCCTGGTGTACACGAATGCTTGACACCGGCGCCGCCTCCCCCTATAATTGATCTCATCTTAACATTTTAATCAGGTAAAGTTTATTTTGTCAAGAGGGGGCGCACCGGTGCTTGATCTTATGACACTTGCCCGGGAAAACGGCTTTTCCCACTGGGCAGACCTGTGCATGTCCGCCCTGATCCCCCTGGCCCAGATCCGGGATATGTGCGCAGCGGACCGCTGCGGACAGTGGGGCAAAAACTGGGCCTGTCCCCCGGGCTGCGGCAGTCTGGAGCAGTGCACCGCCCGGCTGCGCGCCTATGACAGCGGCATTCTGGTGCAGAGCACCGTCCAGCTGTCCGACCCCTTCGACTATGAGGGGATGACTGCCGCCGCCCGGGCCCACCGCCGCCGATTTGCCAGCTTCGCCCGGCAGGTGGGGCTGCTGTGCCCCAACTGCCTTCCCCTCTCCGCCGGGGCCTGCACCGTCTGCTCCCACTGTACCTGCCCCGCCCGGCCCTGCCGTTTTCCCGGGAAACGCATCTCCTCCATGGAGGCATACGGCCTGTTCGTCAGCAACGTCTGCACCCTGTCCGGTCTTGGCTACAACTATGGAGAAAACACATTGACTTATACGTCCTGTGTCTTGTACAACAAGGACTGACAAGTATATATCCCTTCCATATCACGCCACAAAGGAATGACCGCTATGTCCACACCGAAGGAAATTTTTCTGGAGCTGCTCAAGCCCGATGGACAGCCCGAGCGCCAACTGCGCCAGTACGAGGCCCTGTCCATGTGCCTGACCGACCCCATCAACACCTATCTCCGGGGCAACCGCAGGCGGGGCACCGTCAGCCGCGACCGTTGGGGCACCACCATCAGCTTTCCGGAGGACGCCCCCGGTCCCACTCCGCTTCACAGCAAGGAGCTCACCGTCTGTCAGGATGTCACCCGCTGGCGGGAGACGGTGCACGCCCCCGACCTGAATGAGTGCGGCCACGGCTGGGAGGAGTGCCGCGCCGCCGCCCGGGCCGCCTGCGGCGAGGACCACCTGCTGGCCGGCTTTATGGGCACGGGCATCTTCGAGCAGTGCCACTTCCTCATGGGCTTTGAGGGCACGCTCACCGCTCTGTATGAACACCCCGACGAGATGCATGAGCTGATCGAGTATATCACCCAGTACCGCCTAGACTATGTCAGGCGGCTGATCGACGGGCTCCAGCCCGATGTGATCTTCAGCCACGATGACTGGGGCACCAAGGCCGCCCTGTTCATGAAGCCCGACATGTGGCGGGAGTTCTTCAAGGAGCCCTACCGCCGGTTCTACGGCTATATCCGCTCCCGCGGGGTCATCGCCATCCACCACGCCGACTCTTACCTGGCGCCCATCGTGGACGACATGGCCGAGATCGGCATTCAGGTGTGGCAGGGCGTGCTGCCAGAGAACGACATCCCTGCCCTCCAGCGGCATCTGAAGGGCAGGCTGGTCCTCATGGGCGGCCTGGGGGCCGCCATCGACCGGGTGGACGCCCAGCCCGATGAGATCCTGGCCTATGCCCGGTCGGCGCTGGAGCGCTACTGCCCCGGCGGACACTACATCCCCTCCATCACCTACGGTCTGGCGGGCACGGTGTTCCCCCATGTGGATCAGTATCTGGACCAGGCCATCGACGAGTACAACGCCGGACTGCACTTCCCCGTCACCCCGCTGCCCCCCATCCCCCGGCGGCAGCGGGCTGCCGCCCCCGCCGCGGCACAGGCCGCCCAGGTCAGTGAGGGCAGCGGTGACCTGATGGCGCGCATTTCCTCCGCCCTGCTGCGCGGCCAGCAGAAGCGGGTGCTCCAGCTGTGCCAGCAGGCCCTGGACGAGGGCTATGGCCCCCAGGAGATCCTATCCAAGGGTCTGGTCCACGGCATGACCGTTCTGGGGGAGGAGTTCTCCGCCAACCGGGCCTTTGTCCCGGAGATGCTCATTGCCGCCCGGTGCATGACCGCCGCCACCGCCCTGCTCAAGCCCTATATGACCGGCGAGAGCGCCCGGATCGTAGGTCATGTGTGCCTGGGCACCGTCCAGGGGGACATGCACGACATCGGCAAGAACCTGGTGAAGATCATGATGGAGGGCAGCGGCATCGAAGTCCACGACCTGGGCACCGATGTCAGCCCGCAGCAGTTCATAGACACCGCCAAAAAGTACAACTGTGGCATCATCGCCTGCTCTTCCCTGCTGACCACCACCATGCAGAACATGCGCCAGGTGGTGGAGCTGGCAAAGCAGGAGGGCATCCGGGACAAGGTGAAGATCATGGTGGGCGGCGCACCCATCGACCAGAGCTTCTGCGATGAGATCGGCGCCGACGTGTACACCGAGGATGCGGCGGCAGCCGCCCGGGCAGCGGTGGATATTCTACAGGGCCAGCAGCCCGCCTGAACCGCCAAAAAAGCTCCCTGTGGACTTTCGTCCACAGGGAGCTTTTTCATTGCGCTCAGCAGCCGCAGCCGTTGTTACACCCGCAGTTGTTGTTGCAGCCGCAGCCGTTCCCGCAGCCGCCCCAGCCGCCGCAGCAGCAGCACAGGATGATGATGAGGATGATGATCCACAGACAGCCGTTGCCGCCCCAACCGTTATTGCAGCACCCCATTATGAGTACCTCCTGAATTATGAAGTTTCGAGGGCGGGAGGACCGCTCTCAACTCATCCTATTCAGAAACCTCCCCGGGGTGCGGCAGATCACAAATATTTTTCCGCGAAGGCCATCACCATCATGGCGACCTCACCCCGGGCGGCGTCGGCCCCGGGCTCCAGCTTACCGCTGTGGGCAGTCATGATACCGTTCTCCACAGCCCAGGCCACCTGCGTCTGGGCCCAGACCGCCACCTGGTCCCCGTCGGAGTACCGTGACAGGTCGGCCAGCCCCGTCAGCTTCAGCCCGAGGCCTTTGGAGGCGAAGCCGTACAGCATCACCGCCACCTGCTGCCGGGTGACCTGCATGTCCGGAGAGAAGAGGGGCGGCGTCTCGCTGGTGCCGGAGGTGATCCCCTGACTGGCCGCCCAGCGGACATAGGGGGCGAACCAGGCACCGTCCTTCACATCATCGAACTGGGCCTCCGCCTGGGCCATCTGCCCCTCCGGCGAACCGGCCAGACGGTAGAACACCGTCATCATCATGGCCCGGCTCATGGACAGTCCGGGGCTGAACCGATCGTCGCCGGTGCCGGTGAGCAGGCCGTTCCGATAGACGTGATCCACCGCCTGCGCCCAGGCGTCGCCGTCGGACACATCGGTAAAGGGGGCGGCGCTCTGGCCGCCCAGCTTCTGCTCATACCGCCCCTGCAGGCCCACCTTGGCCAGCCCGGAGCGCACCGTCAGCTTCGCCGTGGTATCCTCCGCCGCCAGATAGCGGTGGCCTGCAGCCAGGTGGCTCCCTGTGGGCACTTCCTTGCCGTCAGTCACATCCACAAGCGCGCCGTCATGTGTCACGGACACATCCCCGGCGATCAGCAGCACGCCCGCCCCCGCCTGAATGGTCAGAACATCCCCCCGGGCATAGCTGCGGCTGCGCAGATCGCCGCTGTATGGGCGGCTGTCGCCGCTCTGACCGTTATGATCCTGTGTCAGCTGCTCCAGCTTTTGCTCCGCGCTGTCATAGGCGGCCTGAAGGGCCTGTTCCGCGGCGGCGTCCGCCCGCTTCTGGGCATCGGGCTGGAACACCGCGGTCAAATGGCTCAGGGAGACCAGACCGTCTCCTCCGGACAGGGCCGCCGCCCCCGCCGCCAGCAGGGCCGCGGCGGCGGCCATCACCGCCAGCGCACGGATGTGCTTCTTCATTCCTGCACTCCCTTCTCTTCGTCTTCCTTCTGGGAGATCATGTAGCTCAGGGCCAGCAGACTCTCGGAAAAGTGGACGGACTCCACGATCACATCCTCATGTCCGGGCAGCAGCAGCTCCTGATTGGTAAAGTTCCAGATGCCCTTCACCCCGGCGTTCACCAGCTTCTCCGCCGTCACCTGGGCCACGGTCCGGGGCACGGTGAGCAGCCCCACATCCACATGGTGCTCCCGGATGAAGAACTCCAGCTGGTCCTCGTGGTAGACGGGGGTCCCGGCGATCGTCGTCCCGATCGTCTTTTCGTTCACATCGAAGGCCGCCGCCAGGCGGAAGCCGATATGGCTGAACTTGAAGTTGCCCATCAGCGCCTTGCCCAGGTTGCCGGCGCCCACCACTACGATGGTGTGGCCCCGGTTCACCCCCAGGATGTTCCCGATCTCCTCCCGCAGTACGTCCACATTATAGCCGTAGCCCTGCTGGCCGAATTCGCCGAAGCAGAACAGATCCTGCCGGATCTGCGAGGCCGTCAGTCCCATGGACTTGCCCAGCGCCCCGGAGGAGATGCGGATCACGCCCTTTTTCTGAAGCTCCGCCAGATGCCGGTAGTACCGGGGCAGCCGGCGGATCACGGCGGTCGATACTCTTGTATTGCGTTTCATAGAAGAATTGCTCCGTTTCCCTGATCACTGTTGGTCCGCCCCTCTCTACCGCGAGAGGGGGCCGGACAGAAATGTCCGTTTATATTTTAACCCATGGGCACAGTTTGTGTCAATAAAGAACGGAACACGGCAGACGCCGTGCTCCATTCTATCGAAAAAGTGGCAGAGCCACTTTTCCGAATCAGGATACACACAGGCCAGCCCTCGATCTCTTACGAAAAAGTCGGGCTGGTCTGTGTGAGAAGTGTCATTTCTGCCGCACGTGTCGGCAGAAATGACGGTTTTAAGATTTATTCCGCCGCCCCCGGGCGGCGGAACTCCCTGCGGGAGGGCTTTTTCTGATAAACTGCGCTCTGCTTCTATTTTGCCTCACTTATTGGCATCCAGCACCTGGGTGAACGCCTCCGGGGGCATGACGCCCACCTTGCGGTCGATCTCCTTGCCGTCCTTGAAGAAGATCACCGTAGGGATGGACATGACGCCGTACCGCAGGGCCAGCTCCTGCTCGTCGTCCACATTCACCTTGCCCACCACCACATCGGGGTACCGGTCGGCCAACTGCTCGATCACCGGGCCCAGCATACGGCAGGGGCCGCACCAGTCGGCCCAGAAGTCCACCATCATCAGCTTGCCCTGAGACAGGGCCTTGTCAAATCCGTCCTTTGAAAAGTGCAGCATTTTGTTTTCCTCCTGTTTTCGTTGTCTTGGCCTGTTTCAGGCCCGCTTTTGTTTCTCGTCCAAATATCGACACGCGGTCAGAGCGGCGGTCAGCCCCTCCCCCACGGCCTTGGAGATCTGATGGGGCAGTCCGGTGCAGTCCCCCGCCGCAAAGACCCCCGGCAAATTGGTGGCCATAAAGCGGTCGGTCCGGATGACGCCGTTCTCCGTGGCCAGGCCGGGCAGCAGATCCGCAGGGGCCACCGCCGGACGCAGGATGAATACCCCCGCGCAGGGGATCGTCTGCCCGCCGGTCTCCACCCCGGTGACCGCGCCCTCTCCCAGCACGGTCAGCCTGTTTCCCGGCACAAAGGGGATCTCCTCGTCCAGCCCCTCCGGCCGGACCGGGGCCACATAGGTGACCTTGCAGCCGATGGAGCGCAGGTAGCTGGCCTCCGCCGGGGCCTCGGGGCTGCGGCCCGCCACCACTACCGCCTTCCCCCGGTACAGCATCCCGTCGCAGGTGGCGCAGTAGCTCACCCCCCGGCCCAAAAGGGCCTCCTCCCCGGGATACTTGTTCTGCCGCACCACGCCGGGGGCCAGGATCAAAGCACGGCCCTGATACACCTGACTGCCCACCGTGGCCATAACAGAACTCTCCCAAGTCAGCAGAGAGACCACGCGGCCCCGGACGAACTCCGCGCCGGCCCGGCGGGCGTGCTCCTCGAACCGGGCCAGCATCTCCCCTCCGCTCATCCCGGGAAGGCCCAGGTAGTTGTCTATCTCAGGCGCCCGGGCCAGAGGACTGTCCTCCGGCGGCGCGCCCATCACTGCCACGGACTTGCCGCGGCCCCGGGCCGTCACCGCGGCGGACAGTCCCGCCGGGCCTGTGCCCAGCACCAGCAGATCATACGTCATAGGCTCTTCTCCTTATCAAGAATTATTCTTGATTGTATTATACCACACTTCTCCCCTTTTGCAAGAGTATTTCCGCCGGACCTCAGGTTTTTTCAAGAAAATATTGCATTCTTCTCTCCATTGGGTGTAAAATATTTTTTATTCTACCGACTGTTCCCGATCCCGCTTTGGAACGGGTACGGACATTCGGTCTTTTTAGGAGGGATCCCACTATGGCAGAAGAGCGTATTCCGGCCACACCGGAAGAAAACGGCGGCGAGGGGTTGAATTTCATCCATCAGTTCATTCAGGAGGACATCGCCCCCGGCGGACAGTTCGAGGGGATGCAGGTGCACACCCGTTTCCCGCCCGAGCCCAACGGCTATCTGCACATCGGCCACTGCAAAGCTCTGACCATCGATTTCGGCACCGCAGAAAAGTTCGGCGGCATCTGCAACCTGCGTATGGACGACACCAACCCCACCAAGGAGGACGAGGAGTTCGTAGAGGCCATCAAGGAGGACATCCACTGGCTGGGCTTTGACTGGGGCGACCGCTTTTTCTACGGCTCCGATTACTTTGAAGAGGACTACCGCCAGGCGGTCGGCCTGATCAAGAAGGGGCTGGCCTACGTCTGTCAGCTCTCCCCCGAGGAGTTCAAGGCCCACCGGGGCGACATCGGCATCCCCGCCACCTCCCCCTACCGGGACCGGCCCATGGAGGAGAGCCTGGACCTGTTCGCCCGGATGCGGGCGGGCGAGTTCCCCAACGGCGCCATGACCCTCCGGGCCAAGATCGACCTGGCCAGCGGCAACTTCAATATGCGCGACCCCGTCATCTACCGCATCAACCATATGCACCACCACCGCCAGGGGGACAAGTGGTGCATCTACCCCATGTACGACTTTGCCCATCCCATCCAGGACGCACTGGAGGGCATCACCCACTCCCTGTGCTCTCTGGAGTTTGAGGCCCACCGGCCTCTGTATAACTGGGTGATCGAGCACTGCGACCTGCCCGCCCATCCCCGGCAGATCGAATTTGCCCGGCTGGGCATCGACCACACGGTGATGAGCAAGCGCAAGCTGCGCAAGCTGGTGGAGGAGGGCCGGGTCTCCGGCTGGGACGACCCCCGCATGCCCACTCTGTGCGGCCTGCGCCGCCGGGGCTACACCCCCAAGTCCATCCGGAACTTCTGCGAGCGCATCGGCGTGGCCAAGTCCGCCAGCGTGGTGGAGTACGGCTTTCTGGAGCACTGCCTGCGGGAGGATCTGAACGACCACGCCCAGCGGGCCATGGCGGTGCTGCGCCCGGTGAAGCTGACCATCACCAACTACCCCGAGGAAAAGAGCGAAGTCTTCCAGGTGGAAAACAACCCCAACGACCCCGACGCCGGCACCCGCCCCGTCACCTTCTCCAGGCACCTGTATGTGGAGGCGGAGGACTTCCTCCCCGAGCCCGTGCCCAAGTACAAGCGGCTGTATCCCAACGGCCCCGAGTGCCGCCTGAAGGGGGCCTATCTCATCCGCTGCGTGGGCTATGAAACGGACGAGAACGGCAATGTCACCGAGATCTCCGCCGAATACGATCCCCAGTCCAGCGGCGGCAACCCCGCCGATGGCCGCAAGGTGAAGGGCGCCACTATCCACTGGGTAGACGCCGCCACCGCCGTGGACGCCGAGGTTCGCCTGTACGACAACCTGTTCAGCGATGCCGACCCCGACGGCGGCGACAAGGACTTCCTGGAGTGTCTGAACCCTGGCTCTCTGGAGGTGCTCACCGGCTGCAAGCTGGAGACCTCCCTGGCCGGTGCCCAGCCCGCCGACCGCTTCCAATTCCTGCGTCTGGGCTATTTCTGCGCCGACAGCAAGGACTCCAAGCCCGGCGCCCTGGTGTTCAACCGGGCGGTGAGCTTGAAGGACGGCTTCAAAAAGTGACCATCAAAAAGTTCTCCGGCGAATGGCCGTAAACAGTGTTCCCCCGCAGATAACATCTGCGGGGGAACATCTATGTTTTCTTATTCGGGCTCCGCTTCGGGCGCGGCTTTTATCTTTTGTTTCAGGCTCAACCCAGGGTGACCAGCAGATCGTCAGTGTTGACGGTGCTGCCCACGGCGGCTGAGACGGCCTTCACGGTGCCGTCCACGGGGGCGGAGACCTCGATCTCCATCTTCATGGCCTCCAGTACCACCAGCACGTCACCGGCCTTCACGGAGTCGCCCACCTTGCACTCGACCTTGAACACGTTGCCGGGCATGGGGCTGTTCACAGCGGTCTCGCCGGCGGCCACGGCAGCGGGAGC